>CAMOLN010000076.1 GCA_946618745.1 uncultured Alphaproteobacteria bacterium
CCGCCGTATCTCCTCTTTGCAACATTTCATAAGTTTTTTTATCATCCAAAGGTAATTCATCCATATTCAAATCAATACCTTGGCTGATTTTTATCCAATCAACCGCTTTTTTTATTACCGTAAGTGTTTTCAATCCTAAAAAGTCAAACTTAATTAAACCGGTTTCTTCAACAAATTTCATATCATATTGCGTTACCGGCATATCAGCACGCGGATCCTTATATAAAGGAACCAATTGTTCCAAAGGTCTGTCTCCGATAACTACTCCGGCTGCATGCATACCCGAGTTGCGATACAACCCTTCCAATTTCATTGCAATATCAAACAATTTATTTACTTGGGGATCTTCAACTCTCATTTGTTCCAATTCCGGAACCATTTCCAAAGCCATTGCCAACGTAGGTTGTTTTCCTTCAACCGGCGGCGGAATCATTTTGGATATTCTATCAGCTTGACTGTAAGGCAAACCCATAACTCTGGCCACATCGCGAATAACTGCTTTTGATTGTAATTTACCGTAGGTAATAATTTGTGCAACTTTATCCGCGCCGTATTTATTTTGCACATATTCAATGGTTTTATAGCGGTTTTCCTGGCAAAAATCGACGTCGAAATCCGGCATATTAACACGTTCCGGATTCAAGAAACGTTCAAACAGCAAATCCAGTTTAATCGGATCAAGCTCGGTAATATGCAATGACCACGCCACAATTGAACCTGCACCGGAACCACGTCCCGGTCCTACCGGCACTCCGTTATTCTTTGACCAGGTTATAAAGTCGGAAACGATAAGAAAATATCCGGGAAATCCCATTTTCTTTATTACGCTCAGCTCATATTCCAAGCGAGCATAATACTTCTCATCAATTTCTTTCTTTTGTTCTTCACTCATTTCCGCAAAATAAACATGTTTTTCCATACGCCCTTTCAGACCTTCATAAGCGCGCTTGGTAATATATTCATCTTGCGTCATGCCGTCGGGACAAATAAAAATAGGTAATAGCGGCTGAACTTTTTTAGAAAGATAGTTGCACCTTTTAGCTATAACAACAGTATTTTGTAATGCTTCGGGCAAGTCTTCAAACAGCTTTACCATTTCATCTTCCGAGCGCAACCTGTTGTTAATTGAAAAACGTTTCCGATTTTCATTGCTTAAAACTTCGGTTGCTGCAATACAAACCAAAGCATCATGGGCTTCATACATATCTTCATTAAAAAAGAAAGCCTCATTTGTTGCCACTAAAGGAATATCAAGTTCATAAGCCAAATCAATAAATTGTGCTTCGGTTTTTTTCTCATTTTCCAAACCGAGGCGCGCAATTTCCATATAAAAACGATCGCCGAATATTGATTTTAATTTAGCCGCTGTTTCCTTTGCTTCATCAATCCGATTCTCCAATAATAATCTTCCTATTTGACCTTCAACCCCGCCTGATAAAGCAATCAATCCCGAGTTGGCATTTTCCAAATCGCTTATTTTAATATAAGGCTTTTCTGCACTGTTGGGATTATCCAAATAGGATAATTTCATTAAATGCATTATGTTCATATAACCGGATTCGTTTGCGACTAATAAAACAATCTTATCTGGTTCAATAATTAAACCTTTTGATTTTAATAAATCATCAGCGTCAGGATTACGTAAGTAAAATTGGCAACCTAAAATCGGTTTAATGCCGCTTTCCGGTGCAAATTTTGATACAGCTTTACCTCCAAACATATTGGCTGTATCCGTCATTGCAAAGGCGGGAATATTCATATCACGCAAACGACTAACCAATGCCGGAACTTTCATTGCTCCTTCCGACAGCGAATAAGCGGTATGAACCCTCAAAGGTATATATCTAGGCTCCACTTCCTGACCTCAATTCATATCAAAGACAAAATCATAATAAACATTTTACTCTGATATCACAATGAAAAAATTAGATATTTTGCAAAAAATTATTCCAAAGAAGCCAGCTTTTGTGCTTGATCATCGGCAATCAAAGCATCAATTATTTCACCCAAAGCCCCGCCATGCATAACCTCATCTAATTTATACAAGGTCAAATTGATACGGTGATCGGTAACACGTCCTTGCGGAAAGTTATATGTGCGGATTCTCTCAGATCTGTCGCCGCTGCCGACTTGTTGTTTACGGGCTTCGGCATAAGCTGAATCGGTGGCTTCTTTTTGCGCATTATAAAGCTTTGCACGCAATTTTCTCATCGCATTATCGCGATTCTTAAATTGAGAACGCTCCTCTTGCGATTCAACTACAATTCCTGAAGGAATATGGGTTAAACGCACAGCTGAACTGGTCTTATTAACTTTTTGCCCGCCGGCACCGGATGAACGAAAAGCCTCCATTTTAACATCTGCCGGGTTTATATAAATATCAACTTCTTCAATTTCCGGCAGAACTGCAACAGTAGCCGCTGAAGTATGCACTCGCCCTTGACTTTCTGTTACCGGAACGCGTTGCACGCGATGAGCTCCCGATTCAAATTTCAATTTAGCAAATACTCCCTTACCGGAGATTGAAGCCGTTGCTTCTTTATAACCACCCAATTCATTTTCCGAAGCATCCATGAACTCAAATTTCCAGCCTTGAGTTTCGGCATAACGTTGATACATTTCAAACAAATCTGCCGCAAAAAGTGCTGCCTCATCACCACCGGTTCCTGCGCGGACTTCTAAAATGGCATTTTTTTCATCATCCGCATCTTTAGGCAGCAATAAAATTTTTATAGATTTTTCTTTTGCGGGAAGACTATCTTTCAAATCATAATATTCTGCTTCAGCCAATTCTTTCATTTCACGATCCATCGAAGCATCTTCCATAATTTCTTTAGCTTCGGACAAACTTTTTTTCATTTGATTGTATTCATTGATTGCTTCAACAACCGGAGCCAAATTCGCTAATTCCTTATTCATTTTAACCAAACTATCAGGAGCAACCCCCGGTTCTGCGATAAGAGCTTCCAGTTCATTGTAACGATTTACCACATTGGCGAGTTTTTCGTTTATATCCATCTTTTATTTCCTATTTTGTTTTTATATATCAAAAATTGCAGGCGGTCTGCCAATCGCCTGCAACCTATATTACATTTCATGTTAATGATTACCGTTAATATAACTGTCAATGTCAATGTGCATTTGTTTTCCCGTTCTGGCGATATCGGTCTTAACTCCGTTAACATACACATTAACACTTCCTTTTTTACCTATCGACAACATCAACCCTTTGTCATTAGGTAAAGTATAGTTTTCACCGGCTTGCAAAACCTTGCTTAAATAAAGTTTTTCTTCATTTTTTACCTCAATCCAGGTTTCACCCAAAACCTCTACAAACACTCCTTTATTTGGTATTACAACAGGTGGTTCAGTCTTAGAGCTTTCTGTTGAAATGTCTTCGGTAACAACCGCAGTCGTCTCGGGAACTTTGTTTTCAATTACCGAATTCGTATAAGAAGTTTCCACAACCGTCACTTGATTATCTTCAGGAGCGGGATTATTCTCAACTGGAACTTCACTTTCTTGTGCCATATTCAATTCTTCGACAACTACCACATCACTGATTTCATTGTCTTGATTTTCGGTAACATCTTCCGCAGTCACAATTTCTTCGGAGGATTGATTATTATCATTAATTATTGTCCATGCACCATATAATAAACCTATTGCAACCAAACCAATTAATACGTAAGCCAGCTCAGGCATTGCCGATTTTTTCTGCGGCTCAACGATAATAATATCCGATTCTTTCTTTATAGTTGTTTCTTCTTTATATAACTCAACGATATTACTGCTGTTTAATCCTAAAAAATCAGCATAGGAACGCACAAAACCCACCCCATACGGAAACGCCGGCACTTCGCTGTAATTACTGTCTTCTATAGCCTCCAGATACTGTTTGCGAATACACAATCTCTTAGCCACATCTATAATTTTTAATCCTTTTTCCTGGCGCATATTTTTCAGCAAAGTTCCAACTTTCGTAATAGTCGGAGCTTTCTCAATTTTTTCCTTATCTTCCGATACAGGCTTGATTTTAGGCTCTGTTTCGGTAACTTTTGCTTTTTTCACGTTGCGTTTCCCCTCTGTTTTTTTAACTTTATTTAACATCATCATATCCTGTTTTTAAAAAATTACAATACTATGATCGTAAGCATAGGTCATAATTTGCGAACGCAGGCTTCGTTGATTTCTTTTTAGTAAAGTATTCAAATAATCAGCAAGCTGTTCTGTATTAACTGACCTGGCCATCTTTTTAATTTTATAAAATGACGAACCCGATACGGACAAATTGCGATACCCTAAACCTAATAAAGCTAAGGCTTCAATAGGATTCGAGGCCATTTCCCCGCATATTGAGCAAGTAACTTTATATTCCATACATTTATCAATAATTTCTTTCAATATTCTTAAGAAAGGTGCCGAAAGCACATCATATCGATTTATTAACCGATTATTGGTGCGATCACAAGCAAAAACAAATTGTGCCAAGTCATTTGTTCCTATAGAAACAAAATCCACCTGCGGCAAAATTTCATCCAATTGGAACAATAATGAGGGAACTTCCAACATCATTCCTACTTTTACTGATTTCGGAGCAATCCCGTTATTGTTTTTTTCTTTATCCAATTCAATCATAAGAGTTTCTTTAGCATCTTCAAACTCAGTCAAATTGGCAATCATCGGAAACATCACATTAAGTTCCTTGCCTTCTGTGGCTCTTATAAATGCTCGCAACTGTTTACGCAATATAGCGCGTCTATCCAAAGTAATGCGAATGGACCGCCAACCTATGGCCGGATTTTCTTCTTCGGAAAATCCCCAATAAGGCAAAAGCTTATCCGATCCGACATCCAGACTGCGAAAAACCACTTTTCGATTCCCGGCCTTATCCATTAATTTTTTATAAAAAGATAACTGTTCTTCAACATCAGGCATTTTATTGGCAGACATAAATGGAATTTCGGTTCGATATAACCCTACGCCGCGACAATTGGTGCTTTCAATATAATCCAAATCAAAATCTAAACCGACATTTATAAATATATTAACCTTTTGTCCGTCCAAAGTCTTTGAGGCCAAACGCCTTAAAGCGCCCATTTGTTTTAATTCTTGTTCGCGCTGAACTATCTTCTGCCGTATTTTCTCTAAAATTTTGCCATCCGGTGACAAATAAACAATCGCATTTTCTCCGTCAACAGCCAACACTTCGCCGTTGCGAACTTCGTTGTAAATACCTTTTATCTTTGCTACTACCGGAATGCCCAAAGCTTTAGCAACTATCGCTACATGCATGGTTGGGGTTCCATCTTCCAAAATCAATGCACGTATCTTGTGATAGTCATAATCCATTAAATCTGCCGGCCCCATGGCCTGAGCAATAACTATAATATCTTGTTCTCCGGTTACTTTCGATTCGTATTTGTCACCATACAGATAAGACAACAAACGATCGGTAACATCTCGCAAATCATTCAGCCTTTCCCGCAGATAAACATCTTGAGTCCCTGCCAAGCGATTCCACATATCCTCATAAGCACGTTCTACCGCAGCTTCAACAGTTAATCCGCCTTCGATATGGTTGGTCATTCTTTTCAACCACCCCTTATCTTTTGCAAACATACGATAAGCATCCAAAATTTCGGCATGCTCACCAAATCCTAACTTAGCGGTATTGAATTTCTCATCCAAATCTTTATTCATTTGCTCATGAGCATCAAGAAGTCGCTTCATTTCTGCATCTTTATCTTTTGCAAAAATATTAGTAACTGCCTGCCGCCGTCTGTGTACTACTGCTGCTCCGATT
>CAMOLN010000077.1 GCA_946618745.1 uncultured Alphaproteobacteria bacterium
AAGTAGTAAATCTTTATTTTCGTGGGATACCAAGCTCTATCTAAAAGGGCTGTTTCAAAAAACGATTGCTACTCGACTACCCGAAGATGAACAAAAAGATTTTATGCAATTATATTTATAATTTCAGCGGCGATTTTTTGAGAATTACATAGAGTTTTATTGGGAATAAAATCAATACAATTCGGCGATTTAAGATCACAAGCATATCCGTTCTTAATCAAAGATGAAGCAAATATCCGGTGCTTTTTAGGTAACCAATTTTCCCCTAAAAACAACAGCACCGGTTTGCCTGTTCCGCAAGCCTCCGAACACATTGAAACCGAATCTGCGGTTACTATTATGCGGTCGGCACAAGCATAAAATCCCATTAAAGGATTTTCTTTTTTTTCACCCCAGATATAAGTATATGAAGGGATATCTTTAAGTCTCTCCATGATTAAGTTTTGAGCGTTCTCACCGGTGCGACGAGACGTAGTTATAAGAATCGATCCGCCAATTTTATTGTGCAATTCTTTTATTCTGTCGGCTAAGTCCTGTGCATTATTCAACGGCCATGCCTTACCTTTGATTGAGCCGCCGATTATTACCGTTGTGAAAGGACGCGGTAAAGAATTGAAAATCGGCTCCCACTGTAAACGTGCTTGTTGCATAGTTTCCGGACAAATTTTAGTCGGAGCTCCCTGTATTACCATTGCATTAGGAATTTGTTGTTTTTTGATACCGTCATGATCAGGCACAATAATCAAATCCATTTCATTTATACCAACACCGCCGCTGGGATACATCAGTTGAATTATTTTGGTTCGATTTTCCGAATGTTTACGGATATACCGAGCTACCGGCACTGTCCGTCTTGATGTTGACAGAACTGCATCGGGAAAATTCTCAGTAATATTATCTGATTTTTGTTTGTTTATTCCTAACAAGGTCTTACCTCTGAACCAATTAGGTAATGATGCAAAGTGATTATATACTAATTGTTTTTCAATCACATTTAAACTATCTCCGATAGCTTGAGCTATCCCCTGGGCTTGGTTTACACTCCCTTTGCGATCATCTAATAACAACCATATCGTTTTTTTCATATCTGATAACTTTCAAAAAGTCATAGTCAACTATTACTTTAAGTTATATCATATAATAGTGTAAATGTTAATCATTATCCTTTGGAGGGTGTGCATGAAATATTTTTGGGCGACTTTTTTATTGATGTTTATCGTCTGTGCAAAAGCACAAGCGCAATATGCATCGCAAAAAGATGCCGTTTATATGGCCACACTTAAAGCTGTTGTCGATTATAAAATTAATGATGAAGAAAATTTGACGGATATTGAATATTTGCGAAATGATCAATATTTTTTGAAAGAACTGACAAGAATGTTAGATAAATTGTCTAACAGTCGCTCCAAAAATTCGGTTAATAATCGCATTTATAATATATTATTAAAAGCCGGCAGAGAAGTGTATGATGAACTTAGATAGGACAATGATATTATGAAGAAAAAATTGTTTTTAGGGGTTATATTGGTATTAAGCGCTTGCGCACATAGTGAATCTTTTGAACCTGAATATAATCGTCTGGCAGCACATATCAATGTTGTAGGACAAACTTCAAAATATGTGGTTTATGAATATTCTGATATCAGAATTGATGAAGTGGCCACCGTGGCAGCCGTATATTGTAATGAACACTGCGGTAAAGTTGCTGAACTTTATGATATTTCTTTAACCCCGGAACACCGTCGCCGCGCGACTTTTATTTGCCGATAACTTTACTTAACTTGTAATGAGATTTTAGGATTCCTATATTAAATATAAGAGGTACTTTTTTTATACGGTGAGTAAAATGAATAAAGATTTATATCAAGTTTTAGGGGTCAATAAAAATGCCAGTGAAGCAGAAATAAAATCGGCTTACCGAAAACTTGCCAGGCAATATCACCCTGATTTAAATAAGGATAATAAAAATGCTGCGGATAAGTTTAAGGAGATTTCTTGTGCTTATGACATTTTAGGGGACAAAGAAAAACGGCGTAAATACGATAATAATGAGATAGACTGCGATGGTAAACCTACCGGTTTCGGTGCCGGTTTCGGTCAAGGGGCCGGTGAATATCATTCTTATTCCGGAAATCCTTTTGGTAACGGATTTGGACAACAGGGGGCTAATTTTGATTTCTCGTCGATTTTCGGAGAGGATATATTTTCGTCATTTTCTTCACAACAGGGATTTCCTTTTGGTCAGAGATCTCGTCGTGCAATGAAGGGAAACGATATAAATTATACCATGCGTATTGATTTTCTGACGGCGGCTCGTGGGGGCGAAAAAACTGTCAACATTAACGGAAAAAACATCAATGTTAAAATACCTGCAGGAACATCTTCGGGACAGACTTTGCGTTTGAAAGGATTGGGAGAAGCCGGCTTGAACGGAGGTCCTGCCGGCGATGTATTAATAACGCTTAATGTGGATCAACATCCTTACTTTACGTTATCAGATAAAAATATTTTATTAGATTTGCCGATAACTTTAAAAGAAGCGGTTTTAGGTGCTAAAATAACCGTACCGACAATCAACGGTAAAGTTGCGGTAAATATTCCTCCTTATGCATCAACCGGTGAAAAATTAAGACTAAAAGGTAAAGGAATAAAAGGCGGAGATCAGATTATGACATTAAAGATAATAATGCCCAAAAATAAAAGTGAAAATCTGGAAAAAGCCATGTTAGCCATGCCGGATGAAAATGTCAGGACTTTCGGATGATTTTAGGAAATATAAGAGAGTTTGATTGGTTTAATGAGCCGGAGAATGTAAGTTTCACCGAAGGTGGGTTGCAAATAACGACCAAAAAATCAACTGATTTCTGGCAAAACGTTGATAGTAATTTTTCAAAAGATAACGGACATTTTTTTGCTACCTACCAACAAGGAGATTTTGTATTAGACTGCAAATGGTATTTTGAGAATATTAAAGATTCCGCACAGTGCGGAGTTATGGCCAGAGTTGACGAACGGAATTGGATAAAATCAGGTTTACTATCCCCTAATATATATCGGCCACAAATCGGTGTTATTGTAGCAAATCACGGAAATTCCGATTGGTCGATGGTTGATCTTCCCAATTCACTTAAAACTGTGTGGTTTAAGTTGAAAAAATGCGGAAAAGACTTTGTTTGTTATTATTCGATTGATGGTGAAAATTATCACACTATAAGGATGGCTCATTTATCGGTTGCAGATGCTGCTGTTAAAACAGGAGCTTATGCTTGCTCGCCTAAAGGTGAATCGTTTGAATGTATTTTAGAAGAAATAAAATTGAAAAAATTATAAATCAGTTTCGAGTAAATCCCATTTATTATCAGCAAAAACCAGATGAAAAAGAGCAGTATTTTTCATTTTGTGAGGACCATATCCGAATTGCATAAGAAAATAACGCATAGCAGCTCCATGAGAAGCAACACCGATTATATTTTTCTGACTTGAAAGCATATATTCAAAAGCTTTAGTCATACGTTGCTGAATTTCCAATTTACTCTCCCCGTTGGGCCATCGGACATCCATAATTTGATTATCTCCATACCAAACATTCCATATATCGGGATATTTTTCAGCAACTTCTTCGCGAAGAACTCCTTCACAATCACCGACATTACCTTCCGTTAAATCGTTAATTATTGATATTGGGATATTGGCAAAACGGGCAACTATTTCAGCTGTTTGCTTAGCTCTTTTTAACGGAGAAGAATAAATTATTTCAATACCTTTATCTTGAAGTTTTGTTGCTAAAATTTCAGCTTGAGCTCGACCATTATCATTTAAATCGATATCAATTCCCTGCCCTTGCCAGCGATTTTGTCGGTTATAATCAGTTTCTCCATGACGAAAAATATAAAAATCTTTACGCATTATAATTTTCCAATTAATAACATTGCGGCTCCTAACATGCCGGCATTATTTTCAAATTTTGCCGGACAAATTTTCAGCGGTTGAGTCAAAATAGATGAATTAACAGCTTTTTCCACTTTTTCATATTCAATAAACTGCGCCATCGAACCAGATAAAACTATTTTTTCCGGATCAAACACATTGCCTAACATTATCATTCCTTTAATCAAATAATTTTGCCAATCAGCAAAAACTTGAAGTGCTACAGCATCAGCTTTTTGGCAACCGGAAATGACATCGTATGTAGTCGCATTTGCCCCCATAACTTTTTGTGCACTTACCATCAAACCAGTTCCCGACGCAAAAGACTCAAAACAATCATATTGCCCACAACCCTTACATTGCCTTTTATGACCGGAATCTATGGGAAAATGCATTTCTCCGGCCGCACCTGACTTTCCTTTCAATAAACTGCCGTTTATTATTATTCCGGAACCAACCCCTGTTCCAATTGCTAAAACAATAACATTTTTACTTCCTTGCGCCGCACCGCAAGTATATTCTGCCCAAGCTGCTGAATTAGCATCATTTTCCACCAATACAGGCTTATCGGTTAAAGAAGAGAAATCAGTTTGATTGTATCCTTCAGGCAAATTTCCGGTAAAAGATGTTATCCGAGTTCCTTCATTATTAACCGCTCCGGCTGTTGAAAAAGCCACTCCGTCAATATCATTATAATTCTCTTTAATAACTTTGATAAACAGATTTTTTATACCTTCGGCATTGTCTGGAGTAGAAACTTTAACAACATCTTTGATGAAAACACCTTGCTCATCAATGACAGAATAGGCTATTTTAGTACCTCCGATATCAAACGATAGAACTTTTTTCATTATTTTTCCTCTCTTTAGGATAAAAATTTATTTAATGCATTAACTACCCTGGCAGCAGTTTCTACAACGCGTTCATCTTTACTTTCCACAATAACATCTGCTTGCGAATAATAAGGATATTCCTCGTGTATGTATGCTTCAATTTTATCTTTCAAAGCAGAATCAAAACCATTAAGAAAAGGACGACGTTGCCTTCCGGCAGTGCGCTTAAACAGTAAATCAGCATCGGCTTTCAACCAAACCGTAATAGCTTTTTGCTTGGCTAACTCTCGAGTTTGATCACAAACAAACGATCCTCCGCCAGAGGCCAAAACGCATTGTTTACCTTCCAATAATCTTTTCATAACACGGGCTTCGCCAGCGCGATATTCCTCCGTTCCAAAGCATTTAAGAACTTCTATTAAATTTAATCCGGCAGCTTTTTCAATCTCGGAATCGGCATCAATAAAGGGCATTTCAAGCTTTTGCGCTAATTTACGCCCGACCGAAGTTTTGCCGCTTCCCATCATTCCGACTAATAAAATTATTTTATCTGTTTGTATCTTCATTTTTGGTTTATCTTTCAAACTTATTGTGTTAACTATATATATAAGTAAAGTTTTTAGCAATAAAATTTTTAGTGAAAGGATCGAAAAAATGCGTAACAAAAAGTCAAAGATGTTGTATTATGTGTTAGCTGTTGTTTTATTGTTGATTATCGGAGGAGCCGTTATGTTGGAAGTTCCATTAAAACAAGAACAAGTTGAGGTTGTATTAAAATAAACAGCAATGAACACAATTTGTCAGCAGATAGAATTATTTTTAGATGCTTGTGTGGCAGAAAAAGGACTAGCTCAAAACAGTGTTATTTCTTATCGCTCTGATTTAGCTCAATTTGTTGACTTTTGCAAAGATAAACCGGATAGTATTGATGAGCAAGACGCCAGTGCTTATATAAGTTGGTTACACAAACAAGGTTTTGAAAACAGTTCTATTGCTCGAAAAATTTCGGCATTACGTGATTTTTATAAATTTTTAT
>CAMOLN010000078.1 GCA_946618745.1 uncultured Alphaproteobacteria bacterium
GCATCCTCGTTCGTATACGGCTTTGGATGTAATATCGCGTAAAAAAAGAATGCAGGGATTTAACGTGTTGTATCCGATAGGATTTGATGCTTTCGGACTTCCGGCGGAAAATTATGCTATAAAAACCGGTATTCATCCGGCTGTTTCAACTAAAGAGAATATTGAAAACTTTACTCGTCAATTAAAGATGATAGGTTTATCATTTGATTGGGACAGGTGTATTTCTACTTGTGATCCGGAATACTATAAGTGGACGCAGTGGATGTTTATTCAATTATATAAGAAAGGTTTAGCTTATAAAGGAAAAATGGCAATTAATTGGTGCCCGTCTTGTAAAGTAGGGCTTGCTAATGAAGAAGTGGTTAACGGTTGTTGTGAGAGATGCGGTGCTCCGGTGATACGTAAGGAGAAGGAACAGTGGATTGTAGCAATTACCAAATATGCCGATAGATTAATTGATGATTTGTCTGATTTAAATTTTATTGACAGAGTTAAAGCACAACAAATTAATTGGATTGGTCGTTCTGAAGGTGCAGAATTGGATTTTAAATTTGGCGATGATAAGTTAAAAGTATTTACGACTCGACCGGACACGGCTTTTGGGGTTACTTATATGGTATTGGCACCGGAGCATCCTTTTGTTGCTAAATATATGGATAAATTTGAAAATCAATCCGAGGTAAAGGCTTATGTTGAGGAGACTGCAAAAAAATCAGAATTGCAGCGTTCAATAAGTGAGGAAAAAACCGGAGTTGAGTTGAAGGGTATTAAAGCAGAAAATCCATTTAACGGCGAGATGATTCCGGTGTTTATATCGGATTATGTGCTGACCGGATATGGTACAGGGGCAATTATGGCAGTGCCGGCGCATGATCAACGAGATTATGATTTTGCAAAGAAATTTAATTTACCGATTGTTCAAGTGTTATCCGGCGGAGATATTTCTGAAAAAGCTTGGGAAGAAGACGGAGAACATATCAATTCCGGTTTTTTGAACGGAATGAATAAAGAAGATGCAATGCGTAAAGCTATAGATTATGCAGTTGAAAAAGGTTTCGGTAATTCTAAAATTAATTTTAAACTGCGTGATTGGATATTTTCAAGGCAGCGTTACTGGGGCGAACCTATTCCAATGGTTTATTGCGAAAAATGCGGTTGGCAGCCTTTAGATGAAAAGGATTTACCGCTAAAATTGCCGGAGGTAAAAGATTATTTGCCTAATGATGAAGGTGATTCACCTTTGGCAAAAGCTACGGATTGGGTTAATACTACTTGTCCTAAATGCGGAGGACACGCCAGAAGAGAGACAGATGTTATGCCTAATTGGGCCGGGTCATCTTGGTATTTTCTGCGTTATTGTGATCCGCATAATGATAAAGAGTTTGCTTCAAAAGAAGCATTGGATTATTGGATGAATGTTGATTGGTATAATGGGGGAATGGAACATACCACATTGCACTTATTATATTCACGTTTTTGGCACAAGTTTTTATACGATTGCGGCTTTGTTCCGACAAAAGAACCATATAACAAGCGGACTTCTCATGGGATGATTTTGGCGGCAAACGGAGAGAAGATGTCAAAATCCAGAGGTAACGTGGTTAATCCTGATGATATTGTGGAAAATTACGGTGCTGATAGTTTTAGACTTTATGAAATGTTCATAGGTCCTTTCGAACAAACTGCGATGTGGTCGGAAGAAAGTCTTATGGGGGTTTATCGATTTGTCGGAAAAGTTTATAATTTGTTTAAGAAAGTTTATAAGGACGAAGAAGTGTCGATGTCGCAAAAAGATCTGCAGGTAATGCATACTTGTATATTGGAAGTTACGGAGCGAATCGATCAGATGAAATTTAATACGGCGGTTTCATCTTTGATGAGTTATGTTAATTATCTTTCTACAAAAGAAAAAATAGCTCGTACTTTATATGCTAATTTATTGAAATTGATGGCTCCTTTTACTCCTCATTTGGCAGAAGAAATGTGGGCCAGATTAGGGTATGACAGTTTGATTATTAACGAAACATGGCCTATAGGAGATGCCAAATTGGCAGAAAATAATGTTGTTACATACGCTGTGCAGATATGCGGTAAAGTAAGAGCAACTGTGGATATGCCTAAAGATGCTGACAGAGCGGATATTGAAAAGGCGGCTTTGAATTTGGATAATATTAAGCGCAATTTGGCGGGTAAAGAAGTTAAAAAGATTATTGTTGTTCCCAACAAAATTGTAAATATTGTCGTTTAATAGGAGGTGTAGATGAGATTTTTTAAGATACTGTTTGTTACTGCAGTGCTATGCTCATGTGGGTTTCAGCCTTTGTATGTGCAGCGCAGTAATACTTCGGGATGGTATTTTAATGACCAATTCGACACATCAATTACTACAGAGATGGCAAAGATAAAAGTAACAGCGATAAAGGATCGTTTCGGGCAACAGTTGCGTAATCATTTGTTAGATTTGTTGACACCTAAAGGAATACCGAATGAACCGAAATACCGGTTGGTGGTGGAGGTATTATCTAGAAATGTTACACAACAAGCGATGCGTGATGATGTTACGGCCACTAATGAAAGAATTAAGTATAATATAGGCTATCATTTGTATGAGGGTACGGAAGATTTACTTAAAGGTGATTCAATGGCTATTGTCAGTTATGATATTTTGTCAGATCCTTATTCTACCACAATGTCTCAGAAGAAGGCTGAAAGTGATGCATCAAGGATTGTCGCAGATGATATAGTGCTTAGGTTGGGTGCTTATTTTCATACGCGGTTTGGCGGAAATAAATGATATTCAAGTCTGCACAAGTAGAAAATTATTGCAAGCGTCCTGATTTGAATATCAAGGCGATATTGGTTTATGGCTCGAATGAGGGTCTAATCAGTGAGTATATGCAAAAATTTACCAAGACGGTCAGTGAAAATTTGCAAGATCCTTTTGCCGTGGCAGAATTAGATTGGGAAGAAATCAGAAATGATGTTGGCGCGTTAATTGGCGAATATAGTGCTCAATCGTTGATGGTCGGGCGCCGTGTGGTAATTTTAAAAAACGGGACTGACGATTTGGTAAAAGTATTGCAAGGATTTATGGAAACAAGTAAATCGAACAGCCTATTGCTGGTTAGAGGCAGTGAAAATTTAAATTCACATAGTGCTTTGATTAATTATTTTAACAGTGAATCATTTTTAGCAACAGTGGCTTGTTACGATGATAGGGGAAAAGATTTAATTTTGTCGGTTAAGCAGATGTTATCCGAAAATAAATTAACTTATTCGCAAGAAGCTTTTGATTTGTTATGTTCGATGATGTCAAATGATCGCAAATCTAATCTCAATGAAATCGATAAATTAGTAACGTATGTTGGAAATACCAGACATTTTGAGGTAGATGATGTGCGTAAGGTTGTGTATGATGCTTCGGCGGGGTTGGTTGATGATTTGTGTTTTTGTACTTTTTCAGGTTTAAAACTTCAGGCGCTAAAAATAGTTAATTATATGTTGGATGAGGGAATCGAGGAAGTAAAAATTATAAGAAGTTTGTTAAGGCATGTAACATTGTTATTGGAAGCAAAAAGTTTGGTTGAAAAAGGTATGTCATCAGCTGAAGCAGTAAAGAAGACTTTATCAAGAAAGTTGTTTTATCGATATGATATGGCTGAAGCACAGATAAGCGGATGGACTAAAGATCGTTTGTTTGATGTTTCGGAGTTGTTATATAATGCTGAAAGAGATTGTAAAACTACGGATTTTCCAAATAAGGAAATATTGACTTATTTAATATTGACTTTGGTAAGTGCTGCGGCGAAACAAGTCAAATTTGTAAAATTTAATTAAAAGTTCCGGCTATGTTGGAGAAGTTTGTTGATGGTGGTCGGGATATTTTGCTGACGATTATTTTCAATAATTTCGATAGCTTCAATTTCTTTGTTGCTGAAACTTTTATTGATAGCTAAAGAATCATAATATTGTTTAGCAATATTGTGCATTTTGGCTGCTTGAAGGTTGTTACCTTGATTGTAGAGATAACCAGACATGCTTTGGCTGGCATTAGCAAGTTCGGCAGGATTTATTTCGGCATCAGCAAAAGAATAAGCATTTTGATAAGCCCAAATGGCTTTTGATTCGGAATTAGCAATGCGATAAACATCACCTAAACGGCTCCATGCCGTGGCGTTGTTGGAATTTAATTCGACAGCCATTTCGTATATTGAAGTGGCTAACATAAGGTTGTTGGATTCGGCTAAAGCACCTAAGCAACAAGCATGTTCCGATACCTCGGAAAGAATTTGTTTCTTTTTGCTTTCGGTGGCATTGGTGGCCTTATCGATGGTTTTATCCATCAAATTTTCCAAAAGAGCCAAGGCCGGAGTGGGGTCATTATTAGCTAAATGGTAGAGAGCTTGTTTTTCTGTAGGTAGTTCTGTAGAATTGTCAAGTTGTGAAAATTTGTCGGTTTGGCATAGTTTAATAAAATATTTAACTGCATCGATGAGTTTCAGAATATCATTTTCATTGCTTAATCCTTTGGTTTTGTAATTTAATGTTTGAGCAATTTTAAGTTCATCGATGTCTCTTCCCAGCATGTCAACAATTAAACCGGTAAGGGAAGACAGTTTGGAAGATTGTTGTGTATAGGAAAGCATGGAAGAGTCAATTTTGATTTGGGTATTTCCGGATAGATTTTTTTGCTTTTGCCAATCAAAATCTATATCAACGGGAAGATGTTTTGAGGGAATGTTTTGAGAAGGTGGAGTGTCTTCTTTGGAGCCGGTTTTATCAATATATTCGTTTTTTTGTTTGCGGTTAGATTTTTCAATGGACTTTTGTTCATATCTTTTCTTTTGTTCCAGCTCTTCACGTTGGGAAAGGGCCAGTTCCAGTTCTTTTTGTAATTCTAATTCCAATTCTTCCTGTTCTTCTGCGCTAAATGGCGAATCGGGATAAAATGTTGATGATCCGCCTGATGAAACTATATGATTGCGTCCAAATAAGCGTGTCAGATTGTTTAATACAACAATGATAATGAGAAAGATAAAGATAATCAATGCAGAAATTATTAAGACTAAAGCTAATAATTTGACGTGGTTAAGTTCGGAGATATTAATGTGCATATAGTTAAGCACAGCCGATAAAATGGTAAAGGCTTTGGCTACAAACTTAAAAGATAAAATTTGTTCCAGCATTATTCTAACCCATTTACAAAATCTTTTTTTATTTTATACTGTATTATATTTTATGATTTAAATAAATGCAAATAAATTAACAATGGGTTACCTAAGTCAAAAAAAACATAAGGTGAGGGAAAAAGTTTTTTTTATAGCAGCAACAGTTGTGATGACGTTGGTGACTTTGGCTTTATTGATTAATCATGAGTTTAGTTTTCTGGGATTAAATTTATTTCATTTTTATTGCATAAGTTGGCTATTGTTGATAGGTGCAGTGGCGGCAAGAAAATTGGTTATAGGAATTTTATTGGGAATTATTTTGCTGGTAAATTATGTGCTGTTGGCGATGTCTACTAATATATTTTTTTCGGACAGTATAAAGGGAGATTACCATATAAATGTTACTTATAAGGGCATTTCGGAGTATGATAAAGTTTTATCAAAAGGAATTTTGATGGTGGGACAGACTTCGTTTGCAGAATATGCCGTGATTAATGAAGAGGCGCCGATTATGCTTATAAAAGTTGATTTGAATCCGGTAGATAAAGACAAGTATGCATTGGTGTTGCAAAGTTTGCGTAATTTTGT
>CAMOLN010000079.1 GCA_946618745.1 uncultured Alphaproteobacteria bacterium
CCGCCACTACTTCTGGGGTTTCAACCGGATCATCTGTGCCCCAACCATTATCACCTTCAAGAGCTAAATACCAATCCGAACCGGTGTCTTGACCTTCGTAGTCATTTTCATAGTTAAGCACGGTGTGCCACATATAAGGACTGCCAATAACACGACTTACCTCGAAACTTTCATCATCACGATTGGTATCATTAGCGGCAGTCAAAAATTTGGTGTGCATACCGGTATATCCGCTTGCCGCATTAGGATCATTTACAATAACTTTGTAATTACCGCTAACCTCACCACTGACCGTTATCAAACCGGAGGTCATGGTTTTGTCGGTATCGTCAATGTCTACATCAACTTTTATCTCACCACCGGAAGCATCATTCATCGTGTTGGTATAAATTCTGGCTTCCGTTCCCATCCTCATTACGGCATCACTGTCAACAGACAGATTATTGACATTGGTCACATTAGTGTTGAATACAACCTCACTATCCGAATCGCCGGTAACATTTACATTATAATAACTTCCGTCGATATCATCATTAAAGGTGAGTTCACCGCCGTTTTCGGCACGTAGATTCAAATTAACTATCCCAGTTGCTGTGCCTAACATATAAATCGCATTGGATTCGCCGTTAACAGTGTTACCCTCAAATAATGATGTGCCATCATCAGCCGATACATTCAAATTTTTGGAGGAATATATGGCACCGCCCCTAGAAGAACTGTTACCCCTAACGGTATTATATAAAAAGTTAGAGTTAACAATATCACCGATTGTTCCGGTATTATGTATGGCGCCACCTAGGGCTTTGCTACTTGTAGAGCTAGCTAAATTACCGATAAAATCACCCTGAACAGTGCCTATAATATTTCCACCGGTATAATTTGCTCCATTATTAAGCGCGCCACCATAAACATAAGCACTCGAACTTAATGCTCTATTACCTATAAAATTAGCGTAAAGGTTTGATATTATACCATGATTATCAATAGCACCACCATGAACATAATTGCTACTTGTATTCTGAGCTGTATTGTTAACAAAGTTTCCGGTAATATTATTAATTATGGCATCAAAATTATTATTTTTACTTTCAAGATAAATAGCTCCACCTAACCCGTGATTAGCGCCTCCTGAAGCTATGTTACCGGCAAAAACATCGGAAATATTACCGATAATTGCTGATGCAACCCCTGAAACTCCTGATAAATTTATACCACCACCATATTCACCGCTGTGGTTATTTATAAAATCGGATTCGATATCAACAGTTGAGGCATCTCCTATACCTTTCAAAGACACGGCTCCTACATAACCACCGCTACCATCAACGCCGGTAAATGTTTTGTCGGTAACATCGGCAGGATTTAAGGCTGTATTATCAACATCTAAAGCGGTATTTGTCTCGGTATAACCAGAAGGTGCGTTGTATGTATAATAAAAAGTATCGCCATCGATATTAACCGCCGTACCACCGGTGGAAGAATCATCCGACCAAGTTATCTTAGGCGAAGTTAAAGAATTAAGATAACCTGCGGTTACGGCAAAATCTTCTGCCATTGCCGGCGAAACCAAAAATGTGGCTCCAAGTAATGTATAATACAAAGCATTATGTTTCATTTTTAACTGTCCTTCTGCTACAATTCTAAAATTATATGGGGGATTTTAGCAGAGGCATATTAAAAAAAGGTTAAATACATAAACGATTATTAGCGCCGAACCTCGCAACCACTGAAATTTTGTTGCAAGTATTGCAACAATCGTTCATCAGAAAGTAAACTTTCACAAGCATCATCGGTAGTAACCTTGTCGTTGGCAACAGGACGATATTTTTGTAAAAAATATTTTTTTACCCCTTTATTTTTTAAGGTTTGGGCTATGGTCAACAGGTCATCAACACTTAAAAAGCGCGGATCGCAAGTTGTGCGACATTCAAAATCACCACCCCATTTGAGTAATAAATCTAGGCTTTTTTCAACTTGTGCCAAATGATTTACCCCAATAATATTTTGATACTTTTGCACTTCAAACGGGGCTTTAATATCTAAACCGACCCAATCAATAAGGGGAAGAACTCGAGCCAAGTGTTCGGGGCGATAACCTCCGGTGTGCAAACCAATCTTGAAGCCTAATTCTTTAACATCGTTAATAGCATCGGCAAGGCAATCCTGAACCAAAGGTTCGCCGCCGGAAAAAGTTACCGCATCAAGGCGCCCTATTCTTTTACGTAAAAAATCAACGAATTTTTCCCAAGAAAAATCGTTTTCTTTTAATATTTCTCTGATTGAGGCATTGTGGCAAAAAGGGCATTTCCACGGACAACCTTGCATAAAAACCACTGCGCTTAAAGTTCCGGGAAAATCAACGGCGCTGAATTTTTCAACGCCGCCGACCACAATCTTGGAATTGTTCATTATAAATTATTCTGCCGCAATAGCTTCAGCTTCATATTCACAATGACAAGCGCAGCCATCAACTGCTTTAAGTTCTGAGAAACAAACACGAGAATCAAATTCAGATTTCTTCCCTACATTGAACTCGGAATAAGGACGGAGATATCCCATTACGCGAGTCCATACCTCGCAAGGTTGTCTCTCTTCATCATTTAATTTAATGTCTTCAAAATTGATAGTTGTCATTATTTTTTCTCCAGTGGTAATTAATTATAATACAAATCGGGTTCTTAAGCAACATCTTTTCTTGATGCCGCGGCTCTTTTTTCTGCCTTCTTTTCTTCATCACAAATCGGGCAGAATTTATGTTCTCCTGAGATATATCCATGCTTGGGGCAAATGGAAAAAGTCGGAGTGATGGTAACATAAGGCAGGCGATAGTTTGTCAAAACACGCTTAACAATGTCGCGACAAACCTTGGCCGAGGATATGCGCTGCCCCATATAAAGGTGCAGCACAGTGCCGCCGGTGTATTTGGTTTGAAGTGTTGACTGCAGTTCCAAAGCTTCAAACGGATCATCAGTATAGCCAACCGGCAGCTGTGATGAATTGGTATAAAAAGGATTCTCTTTCGGACCGGCCTGAATAATGTCAGCAAAACGTTTTTTATCTTCGCGAGCAAAACGAGTAGTCGCTCCCTCTGCCGGTGTTGCCTCCAGGTTATACATATGTCCGGTTTCTTCTTGAATTTTAACCAGCTTATCACGGATATAATCCAAGAATTTGATAGCAAAAGCTTGTCCCCAATCATCGGCAATTTCATGAGCATCATTAGTAAAGTTGCGAATCATTTCATTGATACCGTTAACTCCAATAGTGGAGAAGTGATTACGCAAAGTGCCGAGATAGCGTTTGGTATAAGGGAAAAGACCTTGATCAATCAAGCGTTGAATGAGTTTGCGTTTAATCTCGAGAGAAACTTTGGCCATGTCAATCAATTCGTCTAAACGAGCATAAAGTCCAGCTTCGTTATTTTTATAAACATAACCCAAACGAGCGCAGTTGATGGTAACAACACCGATTGAACCGGTCTGTTCTGCCGAACCGAATAAGCCATTACCGCGAGCCAATAATTCACGCAAATCGAGTTGCAGACGACAACACATTGAACGAATTTGACCAGGCTTTAAGACCGAATTGATAAAGTTTTGGAAATAAGGCAAACCATACTTGGCAGTCATTTCAAACAACAATTCGGTATTTTCGTCCTCCCACGGGAAATCAGGGGTCATATTGTAGGTAGGAATCGGGAAGGTAAACGGCCGTCCTTTAATGTCGCCTTGCATCATAACTTCGATGTAGGCTTTGTTTATCATATGCATTTCTTCCTTCAGATCGCCGTAAGTAAATTCTTGCTCTTGACCAGCGATAATCGGATGCTTATCACGCAAATCTTCAGGGCATACCCAATCAAATGTGAAGTTAGTGAATGGTGTTTGGGAGCCCCAACGCGAAGGAACGTTAAGATTATAGATAAGTTCCTGCATGCTTTGATAAACTTGTTTATATGAGAGTTTGTCTTTGCGGATATAAGGAGCAAGATAAGTGTCAACCGAAGAAAATGCTTGCGCACCGGCCCACTCATTTTGCAATGTCCCCATAAAGTTGACCATCTGACCTACTGCAGCGCTCAAATGCTTGGCCGGACCGGCTTCAGCCTTGCCGGGAACGCCGTTAAATCCTTCATGAAGAAGATTTTTCAACGACCAACCGGCACAATATGCAGCTAACATACTCAAATCATGAATATGAAAATCGCCGTTGCGATGAGCTTCACCGATAGCCGCAGGATAAACGTGGCTTAACCAATAATTAGCAGTGACTTTTCCGGCAACATTGAGAATTAAACCGCCGTTAGAATATCCTTGATTAGCATTTTCATTGATACGCCAATCCAACTTCTCCAAATATTCGTTAACAGAACTCTCAACATCAACCATAATCTTTTTGTCTTCACGAACGCGGGTGCGTTGATCACGATATAAGATATAAGCTTTGGCTGTGTTAAAATAGTTTGAAGAAATCAAAACCTGTTCGACTATATCTTGAATCTGCTCAATGGAAGGAAGATTATTTGAAGAGAACTTATGTTTCAAAACCTTCAATACTTGGGCGGTTAATAAGCGGCTCTCGTCTTCATCAAATTCTTTAGTGGCAAGACCGGCCTTGTTAATAGCACTAAAAATCTTTTCCGAGTCGAAAGGAGCTAATGTTCCGTCGCGTTTTGAGACTTGAGCAATACCGATATTTTCTTCGGTGGCAGATAAATTTGCTGAGGTTGTTTTAGTCATATCCGTGTTCTTTCTTTCACTGCTTAAATATTAAACCATTTTTGTTTTGTTGTTGGTAACATACAATATATAGTCTTAATAAAAAGTAAATATACTAGATATTGTATGCACAATTTTTTTTGCGAAATTGTTAGGATGATTTTTACAAATAAAAAATCCACTCTCAATAGCTTTTCCAAACAAAAATTTGTTGATAATTTTGATTCCACATCTATCTATTTAAATTAGTGCAATAAAAAATTTTTATGCACATGAGGATAATTTTATTAACCATTATTAACCCATTTAAAAAGCGCGGGAAACTGCCATTTTTTAGGAAAATTAAGTTAAAAATTAATCCTTTTATCGCTAATTCGGCAAAGGTTAAAACGACTCGAAAACAGACTATGCTTTCGGACTATTTAAAAAAAGAAATGTGACATATATATAAAGAATCTAATCACTTAATCAGGAGAAAATTTATGAAAAAATTGCTATATATAATGTGTTTAGCGGCAGTAGTCGGATTCGCCGGCTTATCAGCAGCCAATGCCGGAAAACATCAAAAAAGCGGCGGATATCAACATACCGCAATGCCGACCAGCACCATTGCCGAGGTTTTGGTTATGGAAGATGATATGCCGGTTAAAGTGAGCGGCAAACTGACCAAACAAGTCAAAGGCGACACTTATCAACTGGAGGACCCTACCGGGATAATTATGGTGGAAATAGAATCGGAAGACTGGAACGGAAATACTGTTACCGAGCAAGATACCGTAATTATTTATGGTGAGGTGGATAAAGAAAAAGACGGGACTAAAGTTGATGCCAAAATGGTGCAAAAACAATAAAATAAGGCGGCTGCAAGGCCGCTTTATTTTTGAGTGCAACAGAATCCTTGAAAACAGGAATAATCAGTAAATTTTACAAAAATTTGTTGCATAATAAAAATATTGTGGTAGATATAGCGAAGATTTCGGGACGTAGTTCAGTCTGGTAGAGCGCTTGCATGGGGTGCAAGAAGTCGGA
>CAMOLN010000080.1 GCA_946618745.1 uncultured Alphaproteobacteria bacterium
GCATGGCAACATTTACGCAAAGTATCGATTGAGGCAATTAAAGAAAATTATGATGCATTAGATGTTAATTTTGACTTGTGGTGGGGTGAAAGCGACGCCCACGAAATGAGTTTCAAGGTAGTGGATATGGCTAAGGAAAAGGGCTTAGCCGAGATGGACGACGGCGCTTTGATTATGCGCTTGGAGGAAGATAACAAACCGATGCCGCCGATTATTTTAATCAAGCGTGACGGCGGTTTCGGCTATCAAATTACCGATATTGCAACTATTAAACGCCGAGTTGACGAATTTAATGCTCAAGAAATATATTACTTTGTCGACCAACGTCAATCTTTGCACTTTGAACAAGTTTTTCAGGCGGTTGAAAAATTAGGTATTGCTCCAGGTGTTAAGATGAAGCACTATGGTTTCGGCACGGTTAACGGAGCAGACGGTAAACCTTTTAAAACGCGTGACGGCGGAGTAATGACTTTGGAAAATTTGATTAAGTTGTCCAAAGACAAAGTTCGTGAGTCAATGCCGGCTCCGAATGAAGTTGAAGGTTTTGGCGAAAAAGAAATTGAAAAAATGGTCAATCAAATTGCCATCGGCGCCATTAAATTCCAAGATTTGAAGAATAATACCGCTTCGGGATATGTATTTGATATGGAAGATTTTGCCAAGTTTGACGGCAAAACCGGTCCTTATATTCAATATGCGATTGCCCGTATAAATTCGATTTTGCGTAAGGCGCAAGAGCGCAATTTAGCAACCGGTAAAATTGTTATCAATTTGCCGGAGGAGCGTGAATTGGCATTAAAAATATCGCAACTTAATACGATAGTTTGGCGTGCACATCAAGAAAAAGAGCCGAGTATTATTGCTGATTATGCTTATACTTTGGCACAGATTTTTTCCGGATTTTATAATGTGGCACCGATTATGAGCGAGGAGAACACCGCTTTGGCATCATCACGACTGACAATGGCAAAGTTGGTGCGAGATATATTAAAACAAATGTTGTATTTGTTAGGAATTGAAGCACCGGAAGTTATGCTGAAAAAAGCTGAAAAATAAAAAAACGATTAACTGATTTACAATTATAAAACTCTTGCAAGTGTTAGTTTTTTGGTATATATTGCTTTCGGTTAATCGGATAGCTTTGGGAGCATAAACAAATGAACTATGATGGTGAATTAGCCGCCGGAAGAATAGTGAGGGTCGTCGGAGATTTGATTGTTGATGTAAAGGATAGAAATGATAAAGAAGAACCGGCTTTTTGCGGGGCGGTGGAAATTGCCGAGATGTGTAAACCGGAAATGCAAGTGTTGTTGGTTAAAGCTAAAGATAATCAAAAAATCATTAAAAAAAATGTGCTGTTTGTTAAGACCGATGATGGTTGGATATTGGCCGACCCTAAATATAATCGATCTTTGTTTAAGGAAGCATTCAGCCAAAGAAAAATGCAGGATTTTGCCGAATATAAAAGTTATCGTCCGTTAAAAGCCGAAGAAGCCGGAGGAATTGATTTTGAACTCAGCGGAGAAAAAGGCGAAAAGGCTTTTGTTTTTGTGACTTCAATTTATCATCAAAAAGACGGATATGCTATTTTTCCGCAAAAAATAAACTTTTTTGAAATTAAGATGTTAGAGGCTTTGCAACAAAAAATTGCAAATGGGGCTAAAGGCTATATTATGATGATTGCTCCCAGAGAAAACTGCACAAAGGCTAAATTTGTTTGGGATATTGATCCGACGGCTGCAGCAGCAATGTATGATGCCAAACAAAGCGGCGTAAATTTTATTTGCTATGGTTGTAAAATTGAAGACGATGGGATATCGTTGGGCGATAGAATGGAAATTTCTTTTTAAGAAAGGCGGTAAATTAATTGTCAAATCGTAATAAAGACGGAATTGTTATTCATAACGATAAAAAAGATTTTGAAGGAATGCGCAAAGCCGGTCAGATTGCGGCGGAATGTTTGGATTTTATTGCTCCTTATGTTAAACCGGGAGTAACAACCGAATATTTGGACGACTTATGTGCGGGTTTTATCAAAGAAAAAGGTGTGGTGTCGGCTTGTATCGGTTATCACGGATATCCAAAATATACCTGTATTTCAATTAATCATGAGATTTGTCACGGAATTCCCTCTCCGGAACGCAAATTACTGGACGGAGAAATTTTGAATATTGATGTTACGGTAATTGCTGACGGGTGGCATGGGGATACATCAAGAATGTATTATGCCGGCAAACCTTCGGTAAAGGCCAAACGCTTGTGTGATATTACCTATGAATGCTTAATGCGCGGCATTGAGGCGGTTAAACCGGGAGCTTATTTCGGCGATATCGGTGCGGTGATTGAAGAAATTGCCCATCATTACGGATATTCGGTGGTTGATATGTTTTGCGGACACGGACTTGGAAAAGTGTTTCATGATGAGCCGAATGTTATGCATTGCGGCAAAAAAGGCACCGGACCAAGAATTGAAGAAGGAATGTTTTTCACGATTGAGCCGATGATTAACTTCGGTAAAAAAGAGGCAACGATTTTGGCTAATGAGTGGACAGCCGTGACCAAAGATCGTTCGCTATCTGCACAATTTGAACATTCGTTGGGCGTAACGGCAAACGGGGCAGAAATTTTTACCCTATCGCCTAAGGGAATGGATAAACCACCTTATAAATAAGAAGTTTTAAAAATAAAAAATCCGCATTTTTTGCAGAGAGCAAAATTTGCGGATTTTTTTATTTTCCCCCAACAAACCATTGGAAAAATTTTTCGATAATTTTTCTCCTTTTTGATTAATAATTAATTTTGTCAGAATTATATTTTGTTTACCGCAAAAGTTAAGATGTTTAATTTGCACAAAAAAAGATTATATCTTGATTTGACGAGGAGAAAAAACATGAAAAAAATATTCAAATTTATATACATAACAGCGGCTGTATTGCTAACCGGATATTTGAGCTCGGTATTCAGCCGCTATGGCACAAACGGGTGGTATCAAACTTTACCCAAACCGGAGATTGTGCCACCGGATTTTGTGTTTTCGATTGTGTGGGCGGTACTTTATGCCCTATTGATTTTAGCGTCGTATCTGGCATTAAGCCGAACGGAATCTCTGTTGCATAATTCGGCAAATGACTTGTTTTTAGCGCAATGCTTTTTACAAATATTATGGTGTTTTGCCTTTTTTGCGCATGGGCAATTGGCTTTCGGATTGGGAATTATACTATTACTGGATGTTGCCGTAATTAAAATGACATTATTGTATCACAAATTGAATCGTTTATCGGCTTATCTGTTAATTCCTTATTGTTTATGGATGTTGTTTGCTTCCGTTTTGAACATTGTGTATGTTTGGATGTATGGAACAAGTGTTTAAACCGATTTGACCGTTGATGCAATTCATGCCTCAACGGTCAAATTTATTTAAATAAAGCAATAAAAGCAGTAACGGAAGCTATTATAAACTTGACCACAAATATTGCTATCATAGGACCTATCAATCCCAACAAAACTGACATGATTATGACCAGTATTGTCTTAAAAACAGATAAATCAGCCAGGTTGTAATGGCTAACACATCCCAATAAAGTGGCGATATGAGCCGTCAGACGTAAAAACCAATAGATTATCCTATCGCGTCGACAATCAAACTGGGCGCCGAGTATCTCGGTCAGACAGCCGTCATAACAGGTGCTTTTGTTCTTGGCTAAATCAAAAATACCCGCTGCTATAACTGCAACAATTGCTATCTCTATCATAATAAAAAAATTTATTTGTTAATAATTTCATTGCGAACTAAAGCTATAAAAAAAATGCTTTTTTGTCAATGAAAATACCTATCAGGTATAGAAAAATAAAAAAGGTCGTCTGAGGCTTTTCAGACCTCAACGACCTATGGCTTAAAAATCAATCTTAAGAAACAACGCCCTCATCGCTGTCAGCAAAATAACTATTGCGATAGCAATGCCTATAGCGACAAGAAACAATCCGAACGGGGCGGCCGGAATGATGAGTATCATCCATAACCAGCCGAAACCGGAAAGCGTTGAACTAAACATAGCAATCAAATCCGCCCACAGGGCGATGATTAAAATCACCCAGCAGACCTGATAGATTGCCTGCTTAACCTTGCTTTCAAAGTAAGTTTTGAAAGGATAGTTCCAAAACTTACCCTTGTCTGTTCCCCATATTTCACCGATGACGGTCAAAATTAACGCCACGGCGATAATCACAAAAAATAAAACAGTTGTTTTCATATTAGTATTTTTTTGATTAATAATAAATGTAATTCGATGTTAGTTATCCTTCTGCCATCCGTAAATGAGAAAGATAAAAAATCCTACCAGAAGAAGTAACCCTACCGAGAGGATATATGACAGTATAATCACTGCCAAAACCTCAACCGGCACCAGCAGAGCTACCCACGGACCAGTAAAAGGCAGCAAACGCTGAGTAAGAATTACACAGCAAGCTATCATCAGTCCGCCCATAACAATCCTATAAAGGAGAGTTTTCCATTTCTTTCGGAAATATAAGCGAAAAGGATAAGTGAAAAGGTTGGTATCCCCTTCAATAACATTTTCTCTGCCAAAAATTCCTCCAATCAGGAGAAGAATCGACATTGCGACCAATAGGACGCTTAATATAAAAAACGTATTATTCATAATGATTATTTTAATAATTTAGAATTGGAGTGATTATATTGAGTTTTGTCCAAGAGTCAAGTTTTTTTAATCGGGAATATATTTGGTTTTATAACCATGATTTTCATTAGGACGCAAATTATTAGGATACATAGTGTCAGCATAAATATCGGTTTGTAATTTTTTCACTAATTGATAAACTTCAAGATAATCGGCAATATCACAAACGGTTATGCCGCGAAACAGGTTATTACGCGTGTTGTAGCCGTCATTATTACCGGTCATAACCACATCACCGACACCCAGCATTTGGTCGATAATACCGCGATGAACATTGACATGAGACATTTCGGCAAATGGTTTACGCTCAAAATTTTGAGTAAAAGTTCCTCCCGAAACATAAACTCCTTGGTCGGTAATCGCGAAACTGGTGTTTTTATAACGCAGGTAAGAAAATATGATACCCGCTAAATAAATCCAAACCGGCATCATGTGGATAGCGAAAAATCCCAGTAGTATTATTCCGGTCTGTGAATTTGGTATATTTTCTTTCATCCCAACATTAAAGACATAAAGAAAACACAAATCAACCAATCCCCAAACAAAGGCTATGGGCAACAACGGATTGAAAATTGCTTCAAGTAAAAAACATCTTTTATTAGGACGACCTTGCCATAAAATATTCTCATTTTCGCTTATAAGGGCCAGTAATTCGGGGCGTGCAAGATGGTTTGACATTTTTTAATCCTTCTATCCATTAAATATATTGACATTTTAACAAGTTATTATAAAATTTTGGTTAATGAGGCTCTTTTAAGGTGGTTACCATGTTAAATTATGTTCAGCATAATCTGCAAATTGAAGAAGATGTGTTAATTGCGCCCAAATTGCACTGGGCAGTGTATATTGACTCTTATTTGCAGTTGTCGGTGTTATATATTCTGTTTTGCCATTATATGGCGCCATTTATCAATTATGATCACAGAATCATTCGTTTTTTTGAAACTA
>CAMOLN010000081.1 GCA_946618745.1 uncultured Alphaproteobacteria bacterium
TTCTTCAAAATCTTTTAAGCTCATCATATCATTAACCACATGATGATTTTGCTTATCCGAAACTTCATAATCTTTTTCGAAAGTCAAAACATAAATCTGCCGATTGGGTAAAGTGCGATTGGGAAAACTCTCATAAGTCGTCTGCCCGCAAGTAATGCTGGCGCCAGATGTAATACGGCGAAATCTTTGCAAATCAGACGGAATATTCCATGGAATTTTAGGTCCGATACCAATAATGCAGTCGTTTTCATGACGACACCAAACGGCAATTTTAGTCATATAAATTCTCCTCACATAACAGCCAAAGTATAAATAATTTGTTAAAAAAAGCAATAATTTTTTCCAACGTTATTTATATCCTGATTTTTTTACTTAACAAATCAAAAGACATTTTGTAAATTCGCAAATAAATTGAAAGTTAAAAAAATGGAAGATTTGTTTGCTCCTCAAGTCAACACCGGAGAACAGCCGGAATTAACCGTCAGTGAAATTTCCTCGCTTATCAAAAAAAGCGTTGAAACAACTTTTGCTCATGTGCGGATTCGCGGTGAAATTTTCGGCGCCAAACGTGCCGATTCGGGGCATTGGTATTTAAGTCTTAAAGATGAAAATGCCGTTCTTTCCGCAGTTATTTGGCGTGGTGTTGCTGCAGCTTTGCCTGTCAAACCCGAGGATGGATTAGAGGTTATTGCAACAGGCAAAATCACTACTTTTGCCGGTAAATCTTCATACCAGTTAGTTATTGAGCAAATGGAGCCGGCCGGGCAGGGGGCATTATTAAAGCTGTTGGAGGAAAGAAAACAGGCTTTTGCTAAAGAAGGGTTGTTTGATGCTTCTCATAAAAAGCCTTTGCCTTTTTTACCGCAAACAATCGGTGTGGTAACTTCGGCCTCCGGTGCGGTTATTCGAGATATCATTCATCGCGTTCGCGACCGTTTTCCTTCGCATATTTTGTTGATTCCCACTCCGGTTCAAGGCGAAGGTGCAGCGCAAAAAATTGCTCAAGCCATTAAATATTTTAACTGTCTTGATAAAATTTCTTCATTTCCTAAACCTGATGTTTTGATTGTAGCTCGCGGTGGCGGCAGTCTGGAAGATTTATGGCCGTTTAACGAAGAATGTGTCGTGCGTGCTGTCTATGATTCGGCTATTCCGATTATTTCGGCGGTTGGACATGAAACCGATACAATGTTGATTGACTATGTGGCTGACAAACGTGCTCCGACACCTACCGGTGCTGCCGAATTTGCCGTTCCGGTAAAATCAGAATTGCAAATTCGGGTTAATAATCTGGAACATCGGCTTAAAAATGGTGCCTTACGTTATTTTAGCGAAAAGAAAAATTATTTAACCGCTTTGGCACGAGGTATTCCCAATCTTACTCAAATATTACAAGAGGTGTCGCAAAAATTTGATTCTCGCATTGAGCGGCTTAATTTAGCTTTTCGTAATCTGCTTAAAGATAAGTTGCGACAAATTGAAGTTTGTCGGCTTCAACCGCTGAGTGTGGCAAAAATTATTGAACGAAATCAAGAAAATTTAAACCATTTATGGCTAAGATTGTCTTCGGTATCGGTTGGTTCCGTGCTCAACCGTGGCTTTGCTTGGGTTAAAAATGAACATAGTCAAACCGTCTATGATACCAAACAGGCTAAAGCATCTAAAGAATTTACCATTAAATTTGCCGATGGCGAGGTCAAAGCCGTAAATGTCGATTCTTACAATGCTAAACCAACTAAAGGAAAAAATAATGAAACTGAACAAATATCTTTGTTTGACATGTAGTGCGATATTTTTAACTTTTAGCGCCGAAGCGGTGGAACTTTGCGGTAATCTCAATCAAGGTGAGTTGGTTATCGGCAAGCTTGATAATGTTGGGGAAGTCTATCTTAACGGTAAAAAAATTGATACTGACAAAGACGGGGCATTTCTAATGGCTTTTGCTCGTGATGAAAAAGAAAATCAACTTTTATCAATTGTCAATCAACAAGGAGAAACCCAAAGTTTTGCTCTTCCCATAGCTCCCACAGATTGGAATATCCAAAATATAACCGGAGTTCCTCCTCGCAAAGTCAATCCTTCCGATGGCGATTTAGCTGCCATAAATAAAGAAAATTCGCTTTTAGGGCGTGCGTTCAAGACCTTAAATCAAGATACTTTTTGGCAACAGGGATTTATCAAGCCGGTTGAAGGGCGTATATCCGGCGAGTTTGGCGGACAGCGCATTATGAATAAAGTTCCCAAAAGCCCTCATCGAGGTATGGATATTGCCGCTAAAGAAGGCACACAGGTAAAAGCCTCTGCCGCAGGAAAGGTCGTTTTGGCTTATCCGAATTTGTTTTATTCCGGCAATGTTGTGGTGCTTGACCATGGTTTTGGTTTGCAAACCGTTTATGCTCATCTTAAAGAAATAAAAGTTAAATTAGGAGAAACCGTAGAGCAAGGCGATATTATCGGGTTGGTTGGCAAAACCGGACGTGCCACCGGTCCGCATTTGCATTTTGGTGCATCGTTAAGAAATCTGCGCTTTAATCCGCAATCATTGCTAGATATGAACAACAATTTGCAAAAATGTTTTACATTACAAACAAAATGAATAAAATCTAATCAAAGGGAAGATGTCTTAGAGGTTAAAAATGAATGATACAGTTAATAAACCTATAACTTTAGATGCAGTAACTTGTTTGATTGTTGATGATGACAAGTTTTCGCGTACTTTTACCAAAACTGCGCTTTATCAGATTGGTATTAAAAATACCAAAGAAGCTGCGACCGCTCTTGAGGCCACGGAGATTATTCGTAGCTATAAAGTAGACGTGGTTTTGTTAGATCAGCAGATGCCGGAGCAAAGCGGTTTGGAATTAGCCCGCCAAATCAGAGAAGGTAAGCTCGGTGAACACAAAGATTTACCGATTATTATGGTAACTATTGATACTAAAGAAAAAACAGTTATGGATGCCAAATCAATAGGCCTTCATGAATATTTGGTAAAACCTATTTCGCCTTTGGCTTTACGCAAACGCATTTGCACGGCTTTAGGAATTAAAGAAAGAGTATAAACCGGTGTTAGATAATTTATATGTTTTATATTTGTCTGTCCTTCAGGGGTTGACCGAATTTCTTCCGGTCAGTTCTTCCGGCCATTTGATTTTGTTTTCCAAATTTACCGATTTTCCTGATCAAGGTTTAGTTTTGGATGTCGCAGTGCATTTTGGCTCGATATTAGCGGTTATGCTGTATTTTTCTTCCACTTTATTTGATATTTTAAAATCTTTATGGAAGACCAAATTCTTACCAACTTTCAGAGATGAAAATGCCAAATTATTTTGGTTATTGATTATCGGCACTATACCGGTGATTTTCGCTGGTTTAGTGCTCCGTAATTATGGAACTGAATGGTTGCGCAGCACTCGGCTTGTCGGTTGGACCATCCTTGGTTACGGATTATTGTTGTTTTTTGCTGACAGTTGTTCAATGACTATCCGCCAAATCAAACACATGGGAGTTATGGATGCTGTTTTGATAGGATTGGCCCAATGTCTGGCACTTATTCCCGGAACATCTCGCTCGGGTATAACTATAACCATGGCAAGATTTTTAGGATTGGAACGCACCGAAGCCGCCAAATTTTCGATGTTGTTATCCATACCGGCAATTATCGGCGCAACCGCTTTAGTGTGTTGGAAAGTCGTTGCCCAGGGCAATTTTGCCGAAATCGCACAGGTTTTTGATGGCGTGGTTTATTCCTATGCTGCTTCAATTATTGCTATTTATATTGTAATGTGGTGGCTTAAAAAATCGACATTTTTGCCTTTTGTAATTTATCGCATTGCTTTAGGCTCATTTCTGTTGCTTGATTCATACGGATATTTGAACAAGTGGCTTGACTAAATCAAAATTTGAGTCTATAGATTGCACATCCTGAGTTGCTCTGGTGGCGGAATTGGTAGACGCGCAAGTTTCAGGTACTTGTGGGGGTTTCCCCGTGAAAGTTCAAGTCTTTTCCAGAGCACCAATTACCAAAAAAAAAGCCGCTTATCCAAGCGGTTTTTTAATTTGAGTAAATTTTTTTAATATTGTTTTCGGCGGACGTCCCAGTTTTTTGCCTGATGCTTTAAGATTTGCCAAACTGGCTTTAGTGCGTTCCGAAATCAGTTTACGCTCAATTTCCGCCGCCAAACCGAAAGCAAAAGCCAACACTTTTGATTGAATATCGTTGCCTAAACGATAGTTTTCTTTCAAGGTCCAAACTTGGCAGTTTTTATTCAAACAAGTTTCCAAGATTCGCATAACTTCCATCAATGAACGCCCTAAACGTGATATTTCACAAGCAATCAAAATATCATTTTCTTGCAAGTTATCCAACAATTCTCCTAATTTACGTTTTTTAAGTTCTTGACGTGAAGATATTTTTTCTTCAACCCAGCGGTCGATTTTGAAATCGTTTTTGAGTGCATATTGAACAATTTCATAATGTTGATGTTCTAATGTCTGTTTATCCGAACTAACACGGACATAACCTATTGTAGCCATTTGATGTTCCTCTGAAAATATGAATTTAAACCAACGTTTTTTATAACCAACCGAAAGGCTGATTATTTTATGCAATATTTTACTATAAAATGCTAATATACTGTTTTATAAATATTTTTATTTTGTCAAAAAAATATAAAACTTAGCAAAAACTGCTTGATTTAAACGTTCGTTTTTGTTATGATTAAAACAGGTATGAAATAACAAATATGAAAGGATAGAACTATGGAAAAATATTTGAGACTTTTTGAACGTATTGGTGATGAAGGATATGATGGAAGAAGTATAATATTAAAAATGGAAAATGGAATTGTTACTGAATCGCATATAACCGATCGAGATTGTGCCGACGAAGATATTCTTAAAGGCAAAAATTCTGAAGAGTTAGATGTTTTTATAAGCGGAGATGAAGACAGGTGTTGGGAAGCTTATGAATTAGATAAAATTAAATATGAGGAAGAATATATCAGAAATAAAATCGGAAGAACAAGATTACAACAAAAACAGAAAAATCGGGATCCATTACAAGCAAAACAAGAAGAAATGGAAGTAGCTGTTTCAAAAGAGGTACGGCGACGCCCGCGGCGTCCACGCAATATAGATGGGGCTAAAAAAACAAATATAAAATTAGGTAAAACCGGTAATAGCCTCACTGGCGAAGTAACTGAAGAACATCGTAAAGTTGCTAAAATTCAAACTGATGTAAATAGAGCACTTTTACAAAGAAAATATAAAAAAGGAAAATAACTCAGTAATTTTTTTTCAAAACCACCCCAATTTAATGTTGGGGTGATTTTGTTATTATGCATTAAATATTTCTTTCACACATATTTTGTGAAGTGTCGGCAAAAAGTTAATGACAAAAAGATTCTTTAGGTTAATATAAAGCAAAACAACTTTATGCATAAGAGTTTAGTTTGATGAAAACGTTATATAAAAGGGTTTTGCTCAAATTGTCCGGTGAAGGTTTGTCGGGCGATAAAGGATTCGGAGTTGATTCGTCGTCGGTAATTTCGCTTGCCGAACAAATCAAAAAAATAGTTCTTATGTGATACTTTGATTGGTATGATAAATAAT
>CAMOLN010000082.1 GCA_946618745.1 uncultured Alphaproteobacteria bacterium
TGTATGTGTAGGCAATGCACCATCTATTTGCTCATAACTAATAATTGGACCATTACTGAATATTCTGCCGCTCATTGTGATATTATTAACATTGTTGATATCACCACCTCCCATTTCAATATTATTTCCTCCCATATACAATGTTGTATGCATAGTATTGTAATCTGTGTTTCCTTGGTATGGTCTGCGATATAAAACATAATTAGGATCAACTGTGCCCACAACTGAGTTAATAGCATCATTGGAAATAGAAACAATCGAATTTTCTCTTACAGCATTATCTCCGGTAAAATCAAAACCAAAGGAATCGTTAGCAGTTGGATTTTCCACTGTCCATGCGCCTTGTGAACCTTGAAACTTATTATTTTCATATAAACCGCCGGCAACACCTACCATCGTAGCAATTTTAGCGGCACGCGATTTGGTCATATCATTACGCAGACTGGCGACTACAGCCGAAGTATAAACGGGCTTATCGTCGGGTCCTTCTCTATGAACAGCAATCTTAAAATTATTAAATAATTTTGAAGCTTGGTTCAAACTAAAACCTTCCGGTAAATATTCTTGAATGGCGTTTAATCGATCTGCATCTAATTCTCCAGTTGTCAAGGCATCATCACCTTTAAGTTCATTATAATGATCTTTCAGATAAGCATCAACTGCTTGCGATACCATGCGGATTTGTGAGGAAACATTGATGTCTTGCAACTCGGTAGTGCGCTCGGCAGCTTTGCGGTAAAGAACAGGAGTTACCATGGCGATAAGGCCCAGCATCGCCAAAGCCTCGATCATAATACTACCTTTCTGGGATATGAAATTGTTTTTCATCACGTTTCTCCTCTTAATAAATGCCAGTTAAATAACCAAAACATACATTATTATCATCATCACAATCAGCGTCGTCTTTCCAATCCCCCACCAAAGCATTGGGAATCGGATAAAGCCGGCTTTCGGTTTCACTGTAATTTTGAATAGAATAGCTACTGTCTTCATTTTTGACGATGGTTCCCACGGCAATGCCACTGGAAAAATTTTTGCGAAAAGCAGCCAGTAAATCAGCCGATGGGGTCCAACCGTTCGGCGATTGCATCAACCAATGTTGAGGAACAAGTCCGTAAGTTAACAGTCCGTGTTTGATATACTGTTCAGGTCCACTACAACTCTCTGAATCGCTGCATTCTCTTTGTTCTAAAGAACCGTTTTCCCCTTCTTCACCGGAGGTATAGCAAAAACATTTGATACGACTGTGATAACTATCGCTTAAGTTAAATCCGAAAGGTATGTAATTATCAATAACAATTGTGGCGTTATGAATATCTTTAAATTCATCATCTTCATCAGTTGCCAGATAATAAGCCTCATTGTTGCAATGAGCAGGATCACTACTAAAGGTTTCTTTTTTTGAGCCTTCGCAAGAATAATCTTCCATCATTTTCTCAACGGTATGATGTTTGACTTTCATTTTCATCAACATGGCTTCGGCAATAGGATTATCCAATACCTTGTCCATATCATGGCGCAAGGGCAGAATATAAGCGGCTAAAGTAGCCAAAAATGCCGCCAAAACCATCCATAAATACATATATAGTCTCCCGAAAGTCCCTCTATTATCATTTTATCATATCACAGTAATTGTTACAATAGTATTAAATTTTAAAATTTTTATTAAAATTTGTAATCAAGTGGTCTAAAAGGCAGTATTTTAATCGGGTGTTGATTAAAAAACATTGAAAATCAATGCTTTGCTCTATTGTAACAATTGTTAAATTTTTGTGTTTTGCTATTTGCAAAAAAAATATTTAATTTCAACATCAGATATAACATTTTAGGATTTACTAAATGTCAAAGATTCATTCTACAGCCGTCGTTGAGGACGGCGCTAAGATTGCCGATACCGCCGAAATCGGTCCTTTCTGTTGGATTAGTTCACAAGCCAAAATTGGCGAAAATGTCAGGCTGTTGGCTCGTGTTACTGTTTATGGTGATACCACAATAGGTGATGGCACGGTTGTTTTTCCGGGTGCTTGCTTAGGAACAGGTCCGCAGGATCATGGTAACGAGTTTGTCCCCGGTGCCAAGGTTATTATCGGCAAAAACAATGTCATCAGAGAAAATGTTACAATACATGCCGGAACTCCCAAAGAGCACCAGACAACTGTTGTCGGAGATAATTGTATGTTTATGGTCAATTCACACGTTGCTCACGACTGTGTCGTCGGTAATGATGTTATCATGACCAACAATGCGGTTATCGGCGGACATGTTCATATCGGCGATGGTGCTGTTTTGGGCGGCAATTCTGCAGTGCATCAATTCTGCCGTGTCGGGCGCAAAGCTATGATCGGCGGTCTGTCCGGTGTGGCTCGCGATGTTATTCCTTTCGGTATTGTTACCGGTGACAGAGGTAAATTACGCGGGCTGAATCGTATTGGTATGATGCGCAGCGGTATGTCGGAAGCCGATGTTAAAGCGGTAAGCCATGCCTTTATGTATCTTTTCAAAAGTGAAGAAGATAATTTTGATATTCGTTTGGAAAAAGCCAAAGATAAATATAAAGATAACCCGTTGGTTATGGAACAGATAGATTTTATAGTCGAGGGACTTGCCGGTCGCCGCAAGATTATGACTGCATAAACTTTTTTTAAGATTCCCTTTTGAAAGGGGGATTGATTTAACTTGTTTGTTAAGTCAATTTTTACAAAACTTGATATATGATGGACGCAATGAGCGTATAAAACGGTCGCTGTCGGCGTTTGTTGCTTAAAGCCGCTGTTTGAAACGGACTCAAAGTTCATCATAATATCAGGTTTTTTTATAAGAAGGAAACTAATCTAATGACCGATAATCATCGTAAACTTGGTATCATAGCCGGAGGAGGAGATATCCCTGCCATGCTGATTAATCATTGCTTGGCTCAGAATATTGATTTTGCCTCCTTGGCCATTGAGGGCAATGCCGATAGCGAATTTTTCAGCGGCGACAAATTTGCTTATAAATGGATTCGTATCGGGCAGGCCGGCAGCGGATTTAAATATTTTGCTGATGAAAAGGTTACTGACGTGGTTATGATCGGAACAATTCGTCGTCCCGGATTTTTGGATTTGATACCGGATTTGCGAACTACCGCATTTTTTGCCCATGTTGGCGCCAAAGCACTGGGTGATGACGGAATTTTGCGTGCGGTTACTTCCGAAATTGAAAAAGAAGGAATGCACGTTAAGGGGATTCACGAAATTATGCCGGAACTTTTAATTCCTCAAGGAATATTGACTAAACACAAGCCTTCCAAAACAGATATGATTGATATCAAACGCGGAGTGGAAGTTGCTTTTGAACTTGGACGTTTAGATGTCGGACAAGCCGTTGTTGTGCAACAAGGTTTGGTTTTAGGGGTTGAAGGAATCGAGGGCACTGATGAGTTGATAAAACGTTGCCAAAACTATCGCCGCAAAGGTGAAGGCGGAGTGTTGGTCAAATTGCGTAAACCGCAACAAGATATGCGTATTGATTTGCCAACCATCGGCTCAAGAACTGTTGAGTTGGCTCATCAAAGCGGTCTGGGCGGAGTAGTAGTTCACACCGGCAACGGTCTTATTATCAATCAAGATGAAACAGTCACCTTGGCCGATAAATACGGTATGTTTATCATGGGAGTAAATCCTGATGAGTTCCTCCAAAATTAAAATTTATCTTATTGCCGGCGAACCCAGCGGGGATTTGCTCGGATCCAGACTCATGCGAGCTTTGCGGCGGCAAGCTGATGTGGAATTTTATGGGGTTGGCGGAGATACCATGCAGCAGGAAGGGTTAAATTCGTTGTTTGATATTTCCGATTTGGCAATTATGGGGTTGTCCGAAGTTATTCCCAGTATTCCCAAAGTATTGCGCCGAATTAAACAAACGGTTAATGATATTATTCGGCTTAAACCGGATGTGGTAGTTACGATTGACAGTTGGAGTTTTTGTTCTCGAGTGCATAAAGCTTTACGCAAACTCAATACCGGAATCAAACAAATTCACTATGTTGCACCGCAAGTTTGGGCTTGGAAAAAGCGTCGTGCCAAAACGATGTATAAATATATTGATGAGCTTTTAACCTTGTTGCCAAATGAACCGCAATATTTTACCCCTTACAATCTTAAGGCTGATTTTGTCGGACATCCGGTTATTGAAAGTGATGCCTTAAAAGCCGATGGTAAAGAATTTCGCAAATCGCATAATATTCCTTCCGATAAAAACATTATTACCATTCTTCCCGGCTCGCGTCATAATGAAGTAAGTCGGCTGTTGCCCGATTTTATTTCTGCCGCACGCTTGCTTTATGCCGAGCATAAAGATATGTTTTTTGTGCTGCCCACGGTTAAAACCGTATCGAAACGAGTTAAAAAAATGATTGCCGGTCAAGATCTACCTTTGCTGGTGGTTGAAACCGAGCAGGAACGTTATGGAGCATTTCAAGCATCATCAGCAGCCATTGCCGCCTCCGGAACCGTAGCCTTGGAATTGGCAATGTGCAATATTCCTCACATTATAGCCTATAAAATTTCAAAATTAACTTATATGTTGGTGAAAGCATTGATAAAAATAAAATATGTCAATCTTACCAACATTTTGCTTAATCGTTTGGTTGTTCCCGAGTTGATACAATATGACTGCACTCCGGCTAATATTGCACTCAATATCGAGCGATTATTAGCTCACAATGATGGTTACAAAAATCAAATGCAAGGTTTTGCCGAAGTTAAAAAATATCTGACCGATGGTAAAGAAACTCCCAGCGCCAATGCGGCCTCGATAATATTAAAGGTTGCCAAATGTTAGATAAGATAATAAGTTATTGGAAGGCTGATCATGCCAGGCGTATTTTATGGTTGCCGGTATTTTTCGGTTGCGGTATCGGTTGCTATTTTTTACTTCCCTCTGAACCAAATAAATGGATAACCGTTTGGGCGCTGGAATTTTTGATTATTATTGCGGTAATATTTCGTCACCGAATGAGAATATTATATTATTTAGCTGCACTGTTTTTATTTTTGTTAGGATTTGCCACTATTCAGCTGAAAAGCATATATATCGGCGGATTTATTTCGGAAATATATGGAAAAACCTCTTATTTCAAGGGCGTTATTACCAATGTTGATACAAACTATCGCGGAAAGACGAGATTCACTTTTAACCAATTGGAGGATTTTGACGGCAAAAAATATGCCGGCAAATATCGTATTGTCTTACGCTCCAATGACAAAACCGCCTCTGTCGGAGATTGTGTTGAATTAGTCGGAACGATTATGCCTCCGGCTTATGAAACGGCAGTCGGAGGATTTCAACTTGATCGTAAAAGTTATTTTGACGGGTTGAAAGGCAGCGGTTATGCAGAAAGTAACTTTTTCCCTGCGGAATGCGGAATTTCAAGCCATGGTTATATGGGGTCTGCAATTAGTAATATAAGACAAAGAATTGTTCGTCATATCATGAGAATTTTGCCCCCGAGCGAATCTTCGGTTGCTGCCGCGATTGTCGCCGGTGATAAGAATTTGTTGTCATTTCAGCAACAAGAGCAATATCGCAATGCCGGCCTGGCCC
>CAMOLN010000083.1 GCA_946618745.1 uncultured Alphaproteobacteria bacterium
CATTATTTTTTTCTCTTGAGAATTAATGATAATGTTGTAAATTAATCAAATAATCAAAAAAAATAATAAGGAGTATTTTATCTATGTCAAAAATCTTGGTTACCTCAGCCTTGCCTTATATCAACGGAGTTCCCCATTTGGGGCATATGGCGGGATGTCTGTTGCCGTCAGATGTCTATGCCAGATTTCAACGTTTGATGGGCAACGAGGTTTTATATATCGGCGGAACCGATGAACATGGCACAACATCTGAAGTAGGGGCTTTGAAAGCCGGTATGGATATACAGGCTTATTGCGATATGTATCATGAGCGCCATGCCAAGATTTATCAGGATTTTGAGCTGTCGTTTGACTTTTTCGGGCGCACTTCATCTAAAGAAAACAAAGAGGCAACTTATCATATTTTTGAGCAGTTGGATAAAAACGGTTATATCAAAGAAAAAACGGTTAAGCAGGTTTATTCGGTTGATGATAAAATGTTTTTGGCTGATCGCTATATCACCGGAACTTGCCCTTATTGCGGTTATGACAAGGCCAGAGGCGATCAATGCGAAAACTGCACCAAAGTTTTGGATCCGACCGAGTTGATTGATGCTCGCAGCACCATTTCCGGCTCAACGAATTTGGAAGTGCGCGAAACTAAACATTTATTTTTGGATTTGCCTAAATTGGAGGGCAAATTGGCCGAATGGGTTAAAACCAAAGAGCCGTTTTGGCCTGATATTGCTTATACCATTGCCCAGAAATGGCTGAAAGAAGGTCTGCAGGAACGTTGCATTACCCGTGATTTGAAATGGGGTTTTCCGGTAAATAAACCGGGATATGAGGATAAGGTTTTTTATGTTTGGTTTGATGCCCCGATCGGTTATATCGGAATTACCAAACAATGGGAGGCAGAGGATAAACAAAACCGCCATTGGCAGGATTGGTGGATGAACCCTGATGAAGTTCGCCATGTGGAATTTATGGGTAAAGACAATGTTCCTTATCACTCAATAACTTTTCCGGCGACTTTGTTGGGAACGGGCGAGGATTGGACACAGGTCGATTTCTTAAAAGGTTTCAGCTATCTTACTTATGAGGGAGGAAAGTTTTCCAAATCGGAAAATGTTGGTGTTTATGCTGAAGATGCGGTAAAAGAATTTCCGGCTGATTATTGGCGTTATTGGCTTATGGCTAATTCTCCCGAATCATCGGATACATCGTTTGTTTGGGATTTGTTTGCCGGTGCGGTCAATAAAGATCTTAACGGGGTGTTGGGCAATTTTGTATCGCGCGTGTTAAAAATGACCTCGTCAAAATTGGGGAATTCTGTTCCTGAAGGCGGTGAATATGGCGATTTGGAAAAAAATCTGATAAACACTTTACAAGAAAAAGTTAATAACTATATTCGTTTTATGGAACAAATGGAGTTTCGCAAGGCTTTAGCCGAATTGCGGGCAATTTGGGTTGAAGGCAATAATTATATCACTGTTGCCGAGCCTTGGAGCGTTATCAAGGAAGATGAGCAGCGCGCTAAAGTTATCTTACGTGTTTGCATAAATCTGATTCGCATTTTTGCTTTGTTATCGGCGCCGGTTATGCCGACAACGTCAGAGAAAATTTTAAGCAAGATTAATATGTCTCTATCAAGTTTGAAAAACTTTGATGTGGCTAAAGAAATTGATGCTTTGAAAGGCGGAGAAAGTTTTGAAATAGGGGATATGCCGTTTGAGCGAATTACTCCGGAAAAACTTGAGGAAATGAAAAATAAATACGGGAGTTCAAAATAATGTTCGGTGATAAAAAACAACAAGAAGAAAAAATCGGTCCCAGCAAAGGGATAATGAAATGGATAAATAAATTTTTTCGGTTTATTCTTTATCCGTTTATTCATCCGAAGACATTTTTACTTTTGTTGCTGATTGTAGCGGCGATTATATTGGTGCCGTGGCAGGTTTACAAAGTTGAACTCGGAGATATTCCGCAATGGTATGCCAAAGTTTTTCATGTCGGTTATAAAAAAACTTCGGGTTGGATTGAGCCTTTGAAAAATAAGGTGGTTGATAAATATAATGATATGACTGAAAATGCATTAACCAAGGCCGAGGAAGCCAAAACTAAAGCGGCTGATGATATGGTTGATTATAATGTTCAATCGCAGGCAGAGCGTCCTTCTTTTCAAGAAGAGACGGTTAATGAAGAAAAGCCGGTTGTAAGTGCAGAAATCAATACCGATGCAAATAATGCGGTTGAGCAGGTTTTGCCATCTGCTCAATCAGATAATGTGCAGGAAATAGTTACAGAAAATAATATTAAACTTAATTATAAGCGTGATGACGGTGCCGGCTTGAGTTACTTGAATGTTCCGCAAAAGATTGACGGGCGTTTCACGGTGATAAATGCTAATGATATTTTGGTCGGAAGCAATGAGATTATGTTATACGGCATAGAAACCTACGAGCAGAAGAAAAACAGTGCAAGGGAGTATTTGCTGATTAATTTTGACCGCAAAAACATAGAATGTTATATTGTGGCTTATAATGCTGCGCGTAAAGCTATGGCAATATGTTTTGCCGGTGAGATGAATATCAATCGCGAGATGGTTGATAACGGTTATTCAAAAAATGTAAACTTGTATTAGGATAAAGGACTATTTTTTATGTGGCAGCCGATTTTGATGATTTGCGGCTATTTTGTGAGCGTGTTGGGGGTAGCGATGCTTTTTCCGGCAGCGCTCGATTTGTATTATCACAATGATCAATGGTCGATTTTTGTAAGTTCGTCGGTAGTGGCGATGTTTGTAGGATTTTCATTGTTTTTGAGCAATCGCGGTAAAATAAAAAATTTATCCTTGCATCAGGCTTATTTGTTGACGGCCTTAAGTTGGACGGCGGTGGGATTTTTGGCCGCCTTACCATTTATTTTTCAAGGGATGGCTTTTACTGATGCCATTTTTGAAGGTTTTTCCGGTATAACGACAACCGGAGCGACTGTTGTTGCCGATATTGAAAAATTGCCGGTTTCAATTTTGTTTTGGCGCGCGATATTAAACGGATTGGGTGGGGTCGGAATAGTGATTTTTGCCACGGCATTGTTACCTTTTTTGGGTATCGGAGGAATGCAGCTTTTTCAGCGCGAAAATTCTGATGTAAATGAAAAATTTTTGCCCAAGATCAGCTATATGGCCAAGCGGATAATTTTAGTTTATGCAACCTTAATTGTTTTGTGTTTTAGTGCATTGAAATTGTCGGGAATGGGATGGTTTGATGCGGTTTGCCACGCACTTTCAACGGTTTCGACCAGCGGATCGTCAACGCACAATCTTTCGATAGCTTCATATAATTCGGCAAGCATTGAGTGGATTGTTGCCTTATTTATGTTTTTGGGAGCGTGTCCCTTGGCTTTTCTTTATAATTTGGTATCAACCCGACAGTTCGGGCAGTTACGTTCCGGACAAGTTGGGGCGTTTATTAAAATTTTGATATTATACACTCTGATAATGTGGGGATGGCTGAGCTACAACGGCATTTATACTCCGTTGGACGGTTTACGTTATGCCGCATTTACGGTAATTTCACTAACTTCATCAACCGGCTATGCATCGTCAGCTTATTTATCATGGGGTTCATTTGCCATAACTGCCGCCTTGATATTTACATTGACAGGAGGATGCAGCGGTTCGACCAGCGGTTCGGTCAAAATATTGCGTTGGCAGGTAATTGTGGCATTGTTAAAACGTGCGATTGTTACAACAACTCAACCTAATCGGATGTTGCCATTGAAAATCGGTAAAATCAACGTGAGTTCGGCGGCAGCTTCATCGGTAGTAATTTTCTTTGTTGCTTATTTTTTCAGTATAGTGGTATTAACCGCCTTGGTTTCACTTTGCGGAATAGACTTTTTAACGGCTTTCAGCGCGGTGATAAATTGTATTACCAATGTCGGTTGTGCTTTGGTGGGCGATTTTGCTTATGCCGATTTCAGCAGTGTGGTTAAAATGATTTTGGTATTTACCATGCTGTTGGGTCGTTTGGAAATTATGACTGTTCTGGTGATATTTTGCAAAAGTTTTTGGCAGAGATAAAAAAAATCGCACTGTATCCTAGGGTACAGTGCAATTTTTTATTTTATTTCAAGCCTTATTATTTTATCATTCTGATCCTTTATAGCTGCCACATAACTGGCAGTATCAATAAATACGGCTTCAGGAAAATGATGTCCCCATAAGTAGAGTGTGTCATTTTCGGTAACAACCACAAAATAAGTATAACCATTTTCTACTAAAGTTAAAACTTTTTCAACTTTGTAATAAGGAGTCTCACTTATTATTATGCTGTCGTAATAGAGATCCTGCTTTTCTTCTTCTTTTGCACTATCTATACCTATAGCCGTTAGCTGTGCAAAAAACATAACAACCAAAGTTATAAAAAAAGGTCCTGCATAATCGAAAAACGGATCGCCACTACCCAAATCATTAAACTGAAATATCACAAACAATATAATAAAGCCTATGATATTTCCTAGGAGATGCCATCCCAGTCCGGTGCCGAATAGCGGGGTTGTCAGGGCAAAAACAGCAAAAACTATTAAAGTCCAAGATATATAATCTCGCAGAGAAAGTTCTCTTTCTCTTTGGGTGTAAACAAAGAAGACGATGCTTTCAGCTGCGGCAAAGATTATTGCCCACCAGTCTTCAAAGACCAGCAAATGCAGGCAAACTGCCACGGCCAATGTGGCAATTGCGATCAATAACAATTTAAATTCAACAAGGGCTTTCCAAACTTTGCCGAAAGCACCCTTGTTTTTTCCTTTGGCAGAATTTTGTGTTTTCATGATAATAATAATGTTTTGATTAATAATATATTTTGAACTGAACTATATCAATTCTATAATTTTTGTCAAGTTTTTTATTTGCATCAAGCTTCAATATAAAAATAGTTTGAATAGCGTGTATAAATAATAAGAAAGTCCTCTAAAAGATATAGAGGCATAAATAATAAAAATTACAAGAATGAGGTAAATAATAAGAAACCTTGGAAATTGCGAAAGGCGCATCCGCATGCATATTATGAATATAATGAGGAATATGAACTAGATAAAGAGTAACTTTAAATGTCTTTTGAGGGAGAATATCTTTGGGTTAAATTGCCGGCAATTTGCTTTTGAGGGATGTTTTTATTGTCAAAAATAAAATCTTTAATGTAATTTTCTATTGTTTGCATAATTTTAGATTCTTTAACATTGGCATGTTTTGCCTGCAATTCGGCTATTAAATCGCTTATTTTGTTTGTAGTCACTTTGGAGGGTGAATTGGCTTGTGATATTTTTTTTGCTTGGTTAATTTCATTTGCCGGCAATTTGAGTTTGGGATTTGCTCCATTATAATTTTTAACACAACCAACGAAGTATTTAGCATCAATCTTGCCTTTTATATATCGTCCGTAGATTTGCAAGAAGGCAAATTCTTTAATCGGGATATCAAAAATTATTTTAGTGTCGGCATATTTGGCATAAGTATCGGCCGCAAAATCATCTTGTTTCAGGCTTTGCAAAAAATT
>CAMOLN010000084.1 GCA_946618745.1 uncultured Alphaproteobacteria bacterium
TGAAGAAACCGCCAATAATGAAAAAGAGCATGCCAAGATTTGGTTCAAACTGTTGCATGACGGAGCGGTTCCCTCAACGATTGACAACCTTAAAGATGCCGCAGGCGGTGAGAATTTTGAATGGACAAACATGTATGCCCGTATGGCCAAAGAAGCAAAAGAGGAAGGATTCGACCGCATTGCCGAGTTGTTTGAGATGGTTGGCAAAATTGAAAAAGGTCATGAAGAACGTTATCAAGCATTGTTAAAATCATTGGTTGAGGGCAATATTTTCAAACGTCCGACCAAAGTTATTTGGGAATGTGCCAACTGCGGTGCAAGAGTTGAATCTCCACTTGCTCCGGAAAAATGTCCGGTTTGCGATCACCCGCAAGCATATTTCTTTGAATTGCAAGAGCAGTTTTAAGCTAAATTTGCTTAGTAAAAGCTCTGCATAATTAAGCGGAGCTTTTTTTATTGACAAAAATTTATAAAGCTATATTATCGCCTTAATCAATTGAATTATTAATTAAAATACTATTGTATATGGAAACACATGATGCTTTCAAAAAAATCATCGAGCTGATGTGTTGTAGCGGTGTTTCGGTGGCTGACATTGAAAAAGCGTTACAACCCTTGCCTACCGGTCTGCTATTTGACTTAGCAGTCAAAGAAAATGGCGGTATCAAAAGAGTTCATTTTGCCAAATTTCTGAATGTTCCGCGCGAACAGATTGTCGGAATTTATCTGTCCAAAAACGATGAACGTTTTTTAGAATTGGAAGAAAAACATCATTCGGACTACGGCATATATCCGTGGACTACCACAAGGGATATAGATGTTGAAGGTATCCCTGATGAGCATACATTTAAGCGGATTAATATGGTTCTTGAACCTTTGAATGTCGCACTCAAAAATATTGCGGCAAATCCATTTGACGACTTGTATGTTATTCGCAGTTTCAGCGGAGGATATTCAGCCGTCCTCACGTTTAATTGGCGCGAAGATATGTATCCTTTGGATTGGTATGGACCAAAGGTTCGCCGATATATGTGCCCCGAGAACTACCTGCGACCATACCAGGATGATAGGATTGAAGTGGGGACATATCTGATTGAAAAGGAAGATGCTCTTGCTGAAATCATCGAGCTGATAACCGGTTACGGAATATCGCTATCGGATATTCGAAACGGTCTGTCGCTTGTTCCGGCTAAGGCACAATTTGACCTTGCAATCATTGAAGCAGACGGAAATATAACCAGAGTGCCGTTTGCCGAATATCAAACTATTGCACGTCAGTGCATTGTCGGGATTTATCCGTTTAAGGATGATGTCGGTTTTTTAGAACTGCATGAAAAAGCTGATGCGGATTCCTGTAGTTGTGAGTATCGGGTTGATGCAATTAAATTGGAAGTGATGCGTCGGTTGGATAAAATAGCCGCGGAATTCAACAAAGCGCTGAAAGCTCTCAGGTATAGACCTTTTAACGGAAGATATTTGGCGCAAAGAACTATCCATGGGACTACGGGTTTTTTGGTCCCTTCTTACACTGCTGATTGCGGTGATGAAGAATTGCCCGTGAAACTCCGCCGGTATATTTATCCGGACAAGAAAAAATATGTTTTCCGCGATCGATATCTCGAGATTATCTAGAATTAACATTACAAAAAGCCAATTTTGCTTGTGAAGGATTGGCTTTTTTTTGTTTGACATTCGGTTGGAATATTATATCATGGGATAGTTGTTTAATTATTAACTAATATTATAATTATGAATAAAAATATAATAATAAAAAAAGTTGCACAATTCATTTGCAGACATGGTATCTCGATAGAAGATATTATGAGAGCATTGAAACAAGAACCTCCCGAAGTGCAATTTGATTTGGCCATTGAACAAGATGGAAAAATTAAAAGAGTTTCTTTCTCGGAAGAAAATCAAAAGCTTAAGGTTGTAGGTATTTATCCGTTTAAGAATGATGATCGCTATTTAGAGCTACATGAGCATGGCCCATTGAAGTTGAACAAACGGGATAGAAAATTTATTCCGACAACGGAAGATTTTCGCCGTTTTAACTCAATATTTAATGAGTTAAATAAAGCTCTTAAAAAACTGAATGGTCATACACTTAATGGCGAGTATCATGCCGCCATGAAATTCGGCTCTGTTATCAGGTTCTACCCTGAATGTTATGTCAATATGAGAGGTGAAAAGTCGCTCATGTTCGGCTACTCTTATGATGTTAAGGGGAAGGCGCTGGTACGTTATTATCTTAAGTAACGCTCTACAAATGGTTCTTTAGAAAACTAAAGAACCATTTGTATTATCAAAAACAGATAAGAGCTATAGTTTACCCTCAAAAGCATCAAGGTAGATTTGACGAATATCATCCATCAACGGATAACTGGGATTAGCTCCGGTGCATTGATCGTCAAAAGCATTCTCAACCAACCAATCAAGCTTATAAGCGAAATCTTTTTTACTGATACCATAGGCTTTGATTGAAGACGGTATTTCAATATCTTTTTTCAATTTCTCGATTGCAGCGATTAAAGATTTTGTTTTCTCACGGTCATTACGTCCTTTTAACCCCAAATTGTCAGCTATCTGCCCATAACGTTTTTGAGCTTCGGGGGTGCGATATTGCGGAAAAATGGTTTGTTTATGCTTAGTTTCATCAGCATTGTATTTAATCACCTGTGAGATGAGTAAAGCATTAGCTATGCCGTGCGGAATATTAAATGCGGCACCCAATTTGTGAGCCATGGAATGACAAAGCCCTAAAAACGAATTGGCAAAGGCCATACCGGCAATTGTAGCGGCATGGTGCATTTTTTCGCGAGCAATCGGATCATCAGCCCCGTTATGATAGGCACGCGGCAAATAACGAAATACCTGTTTGGCGGCTTCCAAGGCTGTGGAATTGGTGAAATTGGTGGCCATCACCGAAACATAAGCCTCAATAGCATGAACCAAAGCGTCTATTCCGCCGGCGGCAGTCAAGCCTTTAGGCATATTATCAACAAAATCAGCATCAACAATTGCCATATATGGAGTTAAAGCATAATCAGCCAAAGCATATTTAACACCTGATGTATCATCGGTAATTACAGCAAAAGGAGTAACCTCGGAGCCGGTACCGGAAGTGGTAGGAATTGCCACCATAACAGATTTGTGATAATCAGGAATTGAGCAAATGCGTTTACGAATATCCATAAAACGTAAAGCTACATCCTCAAAAGCTATTTCAGGATGTTCATATTTAAGCTGGATAATTTTGGCTGCATCCATCGGCGAACCACCGCCAAAAGCAATAAACACATCCGGCTTGAAAACATTAACAGCCTTAAGGGCGTCATTGATTGTGCTGATACATGGATCGGATTTTACATCAAAGAAAATTTGATATTCGATGTCCATCTCCTCCAATAAATCAGCCACTGACGTAACCGCGCCGGAATCAAACAAAAATTTGTCGGTAATGATAAAAGCGCGCTTTTTATCGCCCAATTCACGCAAAGCTGTTTCAACCGCACCGCGCTTAAAATAAATTTTGGGCGGAACTCTGAACCACAACATATTTTCTCTCCTTTCGGCAACGGTTTTATAGTTTAATAAGTGTTTGATGCCCACGTTTTCGCTGACCGAATTACCGCCCCACGATCCACAACCTAAGGTGAGCGACGGCTCTAAACGAAAATTATATAAATCCCCTATTCCACCTTGAGATGACGGAGAGTTAACCAATATACGTCCGGTCGGCATAGATAAGGCAAAGTAATCAACTCTTTCAGAAGTGCGAGTGTCGGTATAAAGTGAGGCCGTATGACCTAAACCTCCTAAAGATACCAACTGCAAAGCTTTATCAACCGCTTCGGTAAAATTTTTAGCCTTATATAAGGTCAATACCGGAGATAATTTTTCCAAAGAATATGGATTGTCGGCTGAAATTTCTTCCTGTTCAACCAAAAGAATTTTAGTATTTTCCGGAACTTTAAGCTTTGCCATATCGGCGATTTTGGCGGCAGACTGCCCAACAATCAGAGGATTTATTCCTTTGCTACCAAGCATAATTTTGCTTAATTTTTTGACTTCGTTGGGCTTGAGGATATAAGCACCTTGAGCTAAAAACTGCGTTTTAATTTTATTATAGATTTTACTTACGGCTACAACTGATTGTTCGGAAGCACAGATAACGCCGTTATCAAAAGTTTTTGACAAGATTATTGATGAGACGGCCATTTCAACATCAGCTGTTTCATCAATAACCGCCGGAACATTACCGGCGCCGACACCGAGTGCGGGTTTTCCCGAAGAATAAGCTGCTTTGACCATACCTGAGCCTCCGGTAGCCAAAATGCAATCCACATCAGGGTGAGTAATTAAAAAGTTGGTATGCTCCAAAGTGGGCTCATCAATCCAAGCAATAATATCTTTGGGAGCACCGGCGGCAACTGCAGCTTCATAAATTATTTTGGCTGCAGCAATTGTGCAATCTTTGGCACGAGGGTGTGGCGAAAATATAATTCCGTTACGCGTTTTAAGACAAAGCAAAGCCTTAAAAATAACGGTTGAAGTGGGGTTAGTTGTGGGAACAATACCGGCTATAACCCCTAAAGGTTCGGCTAAAATTTTAGTGCCGTTGACTTTATCATCTTTAATAATACCGCAAGTTTTGCTGTCTTTATATTTGTTATAAATATATTCAGCGGCAAAATGATTTTTAATAACTTTATCTTCGACTACCCCCATTCGAGTTTCACCGACGGCCATTTGAGCCAAAGGTATGCGTTGCGCGGCAGCTGCTGAAGCGGCAGCCTTAAAAATTGCATCAACTTTAGCTTGAGAATAAGTTTTATAGATTTGTTGCGCATGTTTAACGCATTTGATGATTTTATCCAACTTATCCGAAGAATTGATTTCTTTTTCTTTCATTGTCTACCTATTTCATTTAAGTTGAGTTTTATATAATGAAGCATAAACAGAATCAGGTCTCTTAAGCAATTCGTCATGTGATCCCTGCTCCACTATTTTACCATAATTTACTACAATAATTTTGTCGGCATTACGCACAGTAGAAAGGCGGTGAGCAATAATGAAAACAGTGCGGTCTTTCATCAAATTGTCAACTGCCTGCTGCACAACGGCTTCCGACTTGTTATCCAGAGCCGAGGTAGCCTCGTCCAATATAACAATCGGAGCATTTTTAAGAAAAGCACGAGCTATCGCGATGCGTTGTTTCTGGCCGCCGGATAATAAAGTTCCGCGTTCACCGATATCAGTATCGAGCCCTTTTTCCAATGAAGATATAAATTCCGATAAACAAGCACTTTCGACAGCTTTATCTATTTCAGTTTGAGTGGCATCTTCTTTACCTAACAAAATATTTTCCCTAATAGTTCCGGAAAACAAAAAGTTATCTTGGAAAACCACCGCTATATTATCACGCAAAGAATCTAAGTCATAATCACGAATATC
>CAMOLN010000085.1 GCA_946618745.1 uncultured Alphaproteobacteria bacterium
TAAGAATACTCGGTTTATGTTTTTTCAATATGCTTTAGGCTACAAATATTTTTTCAGTTCGAGGCACTAAAAAATTGTAATAAAAAAACAGCCTGTTTATGCTGAACAGGCTGTTTTTATATATTAAAAAATTAATTTGTAAATGTTGTAGTCGCGCACTTTGTAGTGCTCGACTTGTTGGCCAGGACTAGCCTCAAGCCAAATAGGGTCATCAGCGGCGATGATGCTGGCGGTCTCATTGTTAGTAAATATAACATTTACCACAGTCTTTACCCCGCCTTTAGCTGAAGCCTGCACTTGGGTAGTTGAACCGCCTCCGCCGATAATACCGACAAAGCCCCAAAAGCTTTTATAGCTGAAATCGGCATTGGCATTTAGTTCGACATTTATCTCTCGGATAACCACTTTTTTGATGGTGTAAGTCCCGACTTTCTTCATCTCAACCAGCTCAAACTTATCGCCAGACGGATATTTGTATACCAAAGTGCCTTTGGCATAATTTTTCTTATAGTCGAGGTTGCATGTCGTGGACCATACCGGTTGAGTGCTATTAGGCCCACGCTGCAGATCCCATCCAAAACGGGTAGTATATTTCAACTTATCGCCATTCGAAAGAATGATAGTTGAGTAATACATGGTTTTGGATTTTGCAAGGGACTGTTTTTCGGTCTTTGAGTAGGCATTGCAACTCTCAATCTGCAATATTTGCGCAAATCCCGTGGCGCAGAGGCTGAAAAATACAGCCAAAAAAAATACTTTTTTCATTGTTTTGATTTTTTAATTAATACATAATAATTTTATTTATTAGAAAGTAATATATTTTGTTTTGTTTTTTGTCAATAAAATTTTAGGGAGAGATAATTTGGTATATTTTTATTGCATTTTGAGTTGATTGGTTATAAAAGATGAAGGATTGGCTAATTTAACATAAGGTTGTAAAAGAAATGAACGAATATCGCACTCACACCTGCGGGGAATTAAGAAAGCAGGATATCGGCAAGCAGGTTAAGCTGGCCGGTTGGATTCAACGTAAACGCAATTTAGGTAATTTGTGTTTTGTTGATTTGCGAGATCATTACGGAATTACGCAATGTGTGTTTGATAAAAGTTCGCCGTTGTTTGAAACGGTGGAAAATACTCGTGTCGAATCGGTTATCGGAATTGAAGGTGAAGTGGTTTTGCGCGAGAGCATCAACCCCAATATGCCGACCGGTGATATTGAGATAAAAGTATCAAAGATGGAAATTTATTCAACAGCCGAGGTATTGCCTTTTCAGGTGGCAATAGAAGATGATGCACCGGAAGATATTCGTTTGAAGTATCGCTTTTTGGATTTGCGTAAAGAACGGATTCACAACAATATGATGGTGCGTTCCAAAGTTATTAAGCGTATGCGTGAGTTGATGTATGAGCAAGGTTTTACCGAATATCAAACTCCGATTTTGACCGCCTCGTCGCCGGAAGGTGCGCGTGACTTTTTGGTGCCGTCACGTTTGAATCCGGGCAAATTTTATGCCCTGCCGCAAGCTCCGCAACAATTTAAGCAACTGTTGATGGTATCGGGTTTTGATAAATATTTTCAGATTGCTCCGTGTTTCAGAGATGAGGATCCCAGAGCTGACCGAAGTCCCGGCGAGTTTTATCAGTTGGATATGGAAATGTCATTTGCCACGCAAGAAGATGTGTTTAGAGTTATTGAGCATACTATGGGGAGCATTTTTAATGAGTTTGCTTTCGGCAAAACCGTTACTCAAGCACCGTTTGTGCGTATTCCGTTCCGTGAGGCCATGGCTAAATACGGATCGGATAAACCGGACTTGCGCAATCCTTTGATTTTAGAACCGGCAAGTGATTTCTTCGGAGAGAGCGGTTTCGGGGTTTATGACGGATTGGTCAAAGAGGGCAAAACAGTTAAGGCTTTGCTATTGAAAAACTGTGGTGAAAAACCGCGTTCATTCTTTGATAAGCTGGATGCTTATGCCAAAGAGGAAGGTATGGGCGGTATTGCTTATGTAGCCTTGTCGACGGGCGGAGCTAAGGGTATTGCCAAATTGTTGAGTGAAGCCAAGATGAGTGAATTGCAGAGCAAGTTCGGGTTATCTCAAGGTGATGCGATTATCTTTATGGTCGGATCAGGTATGAAATTTGACAAGTTTAGTGGTCGTCTGCGTAATAAAGTCGGCGAGGAACTGGATTTGATCGATAAAAATTCGTTTAAATTATGCTGGATTGTTGATTTTCCGTTTTTTGAGGAAAATGACGAGACCGGCAAAATAGAATTTTCCCACAATCCTTTCTCAATGCCGCAAGGTGGGATGGATGCGTTATTAAACAAAAATCCGTTAGATATTTTGGCTTATCAATATGACTTGGTTTGCAACGGATATGAGTTGGCCTCGGGGGCAGTGCGCAACCATGAACCGGAAATTATGTATAAAGCATTTGAATTGGCAGGATATGATCACTCGGTAGTTGATAATAAATTCGGCGGTATGATTAATGCGTTTAAATATGGTGCGCCGCCGCATGCTGGTTGTGCTCCGGGGGTTGATCGCACGGTTATGTTGATTTTAGATGAGCCGATTATTCGTGATGTGATTATATTCCCGTTGAACGGAAAGGCACAGGATTTGATGATGCAAGCTCCTAACTATCCGTTTGATGAACAGCAACTCAAAGATTTACACATAAAAGTTGACCTAAAAGATTAAAATTATGAAGCAATTTTCTCGTCATAAAGAAGACTTTGTTTGTGAACATTGCGGAGAAAAAGTTACGGGCAGCGGTTATACCAATCATTGTCCGAAATGTCTGTGGTCCAAACATGTGGATATTATGCCGGGGGATCGTGCGGAAGAATGCCGAGGTTTGATGAAACCGGTAGGTGTGGAACAAGTGCGCGACGGATATATCATAATTCATCAATGTGAAAAATGCGGTGTAATAAAACGAAATAAAACTGCGGACAATGATAGTTTTGAAGCAATATTGGCATTAGCCAAAGAGCAGGTTAATAAGTTAAAACACTAAAAAGAAACCCCGCATTGGATGCGGGGTTCTTAGTGTTTTGCAGCAATTCAAGCTTAGAACAACTTCAATACCGACTGAGCAGATTGAGATGCCAAAGCCAGAGAGTTAATAGCCAATTGCTGTCTGGTTTGCAGAGCAAGGTAGTTTGCTGACTCTTCGTTCATGTCGGCAAGTACCAAGTTGTCCGCACCGGTTTCCAAAACATCAATCAAAGATTCAGTGAAACTTTGACGAGTTTCGATAATCGCGAAGTTATTACCTAACTCAGTTGAATAGTCACGCAAGTAGTTAGTTGCTTTGGCTATAGCATCCAAGCTGGCATTAACACCGGCAGCATCAGTCCATTCTGCAGGTTTGAAACCAATACTTGCATCAGCCATTTTGGCAACGAGGTCGTCACCTTGAATGTCTAATTTATGAGTACGTCCTTCGTTGAACATAACGGTTAACTTACCGCCTTTTAATAAGTTAATACCTTGATATGAGGCATCTTCGGCTAATTTACCGATTTCACCTACGATGGCATTAAACTGACTTTTGTAGTTGGCAAGCTGGGTACCGTAATCAGCAGAACTCGAATCCAAAGCGGCAGCTGAGTTAGCAACTGATTTAGCTTGTTCAATGTAGGAAGTTACTGCTTCAATACCTTCGTTAGCGGCTTGAATAGTTTGAATACCTTGACCCATAGAATCCAACAAGCCATCCAAGTCAGCCGCGCGGTTAGATAACGAACGAGCTTGATAGTAGCTAGATGCATTATCTATAGCAGAGTTAACTTTTTTACCTGTGGAAAGTCTGGTTTGAGTGATATCCATTTGCCCTTGAATTGACTTCAATGAAGCAAGGTTGGAACGCATACTGGCAGTTAATGTAATAGTAGACATGGCTTTTCTCCCATATTAAAGTTAAAGTTACACATTACTCTGTGGTGCTTCTATTAACACTACAAGTTCATTATAGCATATTTTTTCAAAGTCTCCAAACAAAAAAGGATTAAAAAAATAATTTTTAAGAATAATTGATTGATTTTGCATAATTTAATTACATCTTGAAAGGCTTAACGACTCGGAATTCGACTCGGAAAAAAGGTTAATTTTCGGTTTATTTATTTTACTTTTTTGGTATTATAATACCATTAACGGTAATATATTACCAAAACACTACAAAAAAGGTAATTTGCAATTAAATTTGAGGTAAGGAGGAGGGGAGATGCTTTGGATTATTAACGGGTTAATTTATGGTTTCTTTACGGCATTGTATACTTTAGTTAATCAAAAAAGACATTTTAATGGCTATGTATTAGGGGTATGGCGCGGTTTTGGAATTGCTTTATTATTTGCTCCTTGGTTGATGACAATGCCTTTGTTGAAAGATTGGCGCAGTTGGTTATTGTTGATAGCGCAAGGAATTTTTATCGGAGTATATGATTCTCACATTTTTTTTGCTTCGGCACGTTTCGGGGCAAATAATACTTCGCGATTGTTGGTATTGAGTGTTTTGTTGACAACAATTTTATGGTGGGGAATAACGCCGCAAAAATTTTTGCTGCTGTTTGAAGATGCCAATGTTTTTATAACTTTGATGTTATGTATAATCGGTTTTTGTATTTGTTATTGGTATATGCTGCAGAGCAATGTAAACAGACAGGCATTTATTTATATGCTTCCGGCAATATTTGCTTTGGCTTTTATGAGTGTAGCCACTAAGGAAATTTCAGTTATAAATGATAATGTGTGGCATGGCATTATTTATTATCTTACGGTTGCAACATCGATTTCAGGAGTTTATAATTTACTATTGCTGATAAAGACCAAAACACGTCAACAAACTTGGCGAGAGATGGTTTTCGCTCCATCGGTAATACAGACCGGATTATATATTGTTGGTTTTTCAACAGTGTTAATTATTGCGAAGACTTTGGCTTTACGAATAAGTCCGAATCCTGGCTATGTAGTGGCATTGTTGTTAACGGCACCGATATTTGTTTATGTTTTGTCGCCGCAATATAAAAAAAGGGAACAGTTATCAGAAAAAGCCGGTTGGGCAATGTTATTTTTCTTATCATTGATTATGTTATTGGTAAGTTCAAATATAGGAATTAATGATTAAGAGCACAAACCTTCAATTATCTTATCAAGAAGGAGAAAACCTTGTTTGGTTGGGTAAAGTTCGGTTGAGGTATTGCAAAGCCATTGTTCGGATAGAGCATATGTAAGAAATTTTTGATTGATAAAATCGTCAAAATCAATTCCGCAGAGAGATTTAAATGAGGCTTTGTTAATGCCGGAGGTTAAACGCAGGCCCATAATAACAAGTTCTTCGGCGCGTTCTTGAAAAGTCAGAGGCTCTAATTTAATCGGATCGGTTTGGGCAAACCATTGATTATTTATGAAGCTGAAAATGAAATATATATT
>CAMOLN010000086.1 GCA_946618745.1 uncultured Alphaproteobacteria bacterium
AATAATAAAGAAGGCACTTGGCCTTCTTTGGTTAAGCTTGCTATTAAATTATCTGACTTGCTGGCTTTGTTGTTTATTGAGGCCAAATTGGTATAAGCATTTGACAACATAGTCGTGGTAGCCTCATATCTTTGCGCCTGAATTTGCGCCACATAAGCCGAAGAAATCTGTTCTGATGATGAAGTGCTGGAGGTTAAAGATATGGTTTGATTTTTAGTGTCCTCGGAATTAGCCTCTTTAACCAAATAGTCATCGCGATATTTATTGCCCTGCTTGATTTGCAAAACATACGGCTTTTCTTCTTTAATGGTTTTATCGGTGGAATCAACTTCAATATAATAATTACCCTTTTTAGCCCGATAATCGCCCTCTAATATCGACTTCATCGTCGCATATTCTTTAGAACTCTTATCCGCCGTGCTATCGCCGACCAACACGGTCTTTTTGCCTTGTTGCTTATAAACCTTGACACTCATACCCGGAGCCAATTCATCCAACAATCCGGCATTGGCTTTAGCGCGTTCTTCTTTCATTTTAGCCACTTCGGCACGAGCTTTTTCAAGCGGAGTTTGCGGTTCAACCGGAAGCGGTTTTTCTTCATCCGGCTGTTTAATACCCATATCCGACAAAGTATCTTTCAATTCATTTAATTTGGCCTCAAAAGCTTTTTGACGGCTGTTTTCTGCCTCAACCGAGTCGCCGTTTCGGATATTAATAAACAGCTTTCCGTTAGACTGAACTTGCACCCGATACATATCCGACGAGTCAAATTCCCCTAACCTTCCGATAACCGAAATACGCGTGCGATTAAGCCGTGAATATCCCAAATCGCGAGCATTGGCAAAATTCTCATCAATATTATTAACGTCGGTAACCGACTTATCCCATCCGGCAACTCCGTTAACTCTGTTACTGACACTGGTCAAGGGCATAATTGCTCTCCTAAACAATCAACACATATATGTTTAGTGTAACACAATTTTTACTAAAAAACAATTAAAATCTACGCGACAAAAAGATCCTTTATTTTGTCCAAGAAACTCTTTTCCTGAGGCTGGCAATTATCTTCGGAAATAGTGCGGAATTCTTCCAATAATTCTTTTTGCCGTGCCGAAAGGTTGACCGGTGTTTCGACTTTCAATTTAACAAACAAATCACCGCGGGAATTTGAGCGCAAAATACTAAATCCCTGTCCTTTAACCTTGATAATTTCTTCCGACTGCGAGCCTGCCGGAATTTTCAGCTCTATTTTACCACCGTCAATTCCGGGAATTTCAACCGTTCCGCCCAAAGCGGCACAACACATTGAAACCGGCACTTGTGCATAAAGATTATTATCCCCGCGTTCATAAAGTTTGTGTTCTTTAACCTCGATAAAAATATACAAATCGCCGTTTTCGCCGCCGCGAATTCCGGCATGACCGGCTCCGGCCATACGAATACGCGATCCGTCATAAATTCCCGCCGGAATTTTAACTTTAAGGGTTTTCTTGGTTTTGGTAAAGCCGTTACCTTTACATTCTTGGCATTTTTCGGTTATAAGATATCCCGTTCCCTGACAATGCGGACAAGATTGCTCCATTACAAAAAATCCTTTTTGCATACGAACTTTTCCCGTGCCTTGGCAATGCGGACAAGCAGGAGCCTTATTACCATCGGCCGTACCGTGTCCGTGGCAATGCGAACAAACTTCGGTAGTATCGATTTCAATCTCTTTTTCCAATCCGCTGAATGCCTCTTCCAAAGATATGCTCAAATCATATCGTGCATCAGCGCCGCGCAAAGCATAAGACGGCTTGCGTTGTCGTCCTCCGCCCATAAAATCGCCGAATACCGACGAAAATATATCGGCAAATCCTCCGGCATCGCCAAACTCAAAATTAAATTCGCCTCCGAACGGATTACCCCCTGCCCCGTTGGCAAAAGCCTGATGCCCATAGCGATCATAAGCCGCACGTTTTTGCTCGTCTTTCAAAACTTCATAAGCCTCGTTTATTTCTTTAAACTTAGCTTCCGCCTCTTTATCTCCGGGGTTACGATCGGGGTGATATTGCATTGCCAATTTGCGGAAAGACTTTTTGATTTCGTCTCCGCTTGCCGTTTTGCTGACTTCCAATATCTCGTAATAATCTTTTTCTGTCATATCTTTCAAACTCTTATATAAAAAACCTGTATGATGTATTTAGTTTTTTTACAATCAAATTGCAAGCAAAAAGAGAGAAAATCTTGCGGAGATCTTCTCTCTTTATGTTTTTTTCAAATTACTTCTGATATGCTCTCAATTGTTTTATCTTTTCAAGCGTAGCATTCTTCCTCATATCTTCAATCGTAGCATTATTCCTCCCTCCAATAGCCTTTTTCCAACTATTTCTTAATTCATTTCCCGGTTTAATTTCAAATGGTTTACCCTCACCGGATTTATTAGTGGGACATTTTTCAGGATCAACTGCCGTAGCATAACCTTCTTGATACGCTGGATTATTGCGTCCGACAGCAGCACATTCCGTCAAATGCAGTAAGGTTATATCCTTTGCCTCAAGCTCTTGTCCACCTACTGTAATATTACGTTTTCTCATTTCTTCACGTAATATAGCCACAGGTTTAACATCTCGCTTAGTAGATTCTTCACTCCAGTTTTTATCATTTTCCTTCATAACCTTTTCAAAAACATTCATACGACGCTTATAAAATGTCTCCATATCCCTACCTGTTATAAGAGAATCGTTGATCTCCTTAAATTCTTTTTCAACTAATTTTTTATAAGCCTCAAACTCTGCGCGATCCAATGTTCTTGCAGATTCCAATCCCCGCGCTAAACGATATTCTTTCTCCGCCAACTCGTCTACATTTTGGCTGTTTATTTGTGGTTCACCAATACCTCTAAGTGCATTTATATCTTGTGTTCTGCTTTGTGAAGGTTTTGGTGTAATATCTTGTGGAACGTTTGGTGTTTTGTCTGGTGAAGTATTTGGTGCAACACCAATATTTACTTTTCCTCCATTTGGCATAATATCACCAGCTGATTGTTGTTTTTTATTACGACCAAATAAAGCCCCCATACGGTCTTTTAATTTATTTTTTGCAGCAACCACCGTTGCCACAAATCCGAATGTCCAAGGAGAATGCGCTGTAGACTGCTCATACCTGGCCCATGAATTAGTAGTTTCCTTTGTATATGTCTGCTCAAATCCACTATCTCCATCAGCATAAGTATTAAATTCACTGCCTTTTCCGTCTGCATGAACCATCTTACCATCTTGCTCAACTGCATTTTCATGCAAATAATGATCTTGATGACCATGAATAATACTACCATCCGGATGATTTAACGAACCTACCTCATTATTCATAGATATATGAAACTTGGTATTATCATATCCTTGTAATGCCTCCGGAGTAATATGAATAGATCCATCAGGAGCTTTAATTCCTCCAAGTGCTTCTACCGAACTATAGTCAACTCCTTTAGATTCTGCCCAATACTGCGTCAACACCGTATTATTACCATGAGTATGAACTACTCCGCCTCCATCAACGTGATTGAACGTATCCGTGCCGGTATTCATACCGGCATCACAAGCATTGCGTAAAAATACTTCCGGAGATATATCATCTCTCCCCATTGCATGTAATTGCTCTTGCACTTGAGACAAATCATGTTGCAAACCTTCAGGATTTCCATGATAAAAATGCCCCAATGTTGTTTTAGCATGAGCTACTAACTCATCACTCGCAACCAAATCTCCGGGATACTCTGTTGTTTCACTACCGGTCTGAACCCAACCATCACCCTCAGGTCTGAATCCATCGGGTAATTCCGCAGTATCGCTTACTCTAACACCGGCTTTAGCCAATTCATCACCACTTTTACCGACATATTCTTTTGCCTGATTTTCATCCAATTGCTGAGTATTTTCAGTAATACCATTATGCGGATGATTGGCATTAAAATGATTCATTGCAAAAGCAGCCGTCAAGTTACCGGCGGCAACACCGGCAATAACTGCAGACATCTGATGAGCAACAGCTTTGCGCGCTTGTTTGCGAGCTTGCTTTTTGCCAAGTTGCTTATTAGCCTCCAAAGTCGTTTTATAAATACGACGTCCACTCACAAACATCGCTGCACCGCCGACAGCCATAGCCGCAATTGTACAACCTGTTTTAACTCCCGGAGCAGGAGTAGCTCCGCCTACAACCAACAATCCTCCGGCAACACATCCCATAGCCGATGCAATGGCCTGATCACGGAACCGTTTGTCTTTATACATTCCTTTAAATGTTGGTTTAACCCCTTCCTGTTTACAAACTTTTTTGTAATTTGCTCGAAGGGCTCCCAAAGCTATACCGGAATTAGCAAGTGCAACCATACCGGCACTGGCAACCATATTTGCACCGGTTAAAGCATGTAATCCGTAAGCACCTGCTTTGTTAAATACACTCATGCCAAAAGTCATGCCAAATGTTCTAAACCATTTACCGGCAGTGTATTTATCTTGACTTTTAACAAACCTGTCTTCGGCACGTCTGTCATACTTGGCAATCGGCTCGCCTAATTTCTTTAATACCGGCGCTTCACGATTATCAAGTTTATTAGCAATACGATTTATGCAAGAATAATTATCATTACATGCACGTTCTTTATAAGCATTAAATGAATCTTGCGGCACCTCAAATACCCCATTGGTATCAGAGCATTTTTCAACAAACTCTCGCATATTAGGATATGTACCGGTTGCCTCATCATAATTGAAAGTATCTTTATCTAAAGCATCTCTGGCTATTTCATTAACATTACTGATATGAGCCAACTCAGTTCCCATATAAAGCGCCAGCTCATTCTTCAGCTCATCACCCGCAGGCATCTTTTCATCATTTAAGTGATGGATTATCGTATCATTCTTAGCAAAATCCAACATTTGTGCCAGTTGGCTTTCCGGATTGAGTTTACCTCCTTCTTGCAAAACATCTGTCGGATTATTTTTATCATCCAGAAATTGCGGAACTGCCTGACCATTTTCATCAATAAATTTAAAGTGAGCCGCAATATCATTTAATACTGTATTATCAAGTTGAATATCTGCTAAAGATTTAGACAAGTCTTGTTGATTTTGGGTTATTCTGGCTTCATCTTTCGGTCCTATATTTTCAAGATTAAAATCTTTATCAAACAGACCTATATCTTTCGCCAAATTTTCTTTACATTTTGCATAAATATCTGCTTTTGCCTGATCTGATGCAATATCCTTTTCACGTTCTTCAGCCATAGCTAAAAATTCATCATGAATATCAGCAAGAATTGGTGATTGATAATTCAACTGATCGGAAAATATATTGCGTTCGCCATTAGCATATTCGGTTACTA
>CAMOLN010000087.1 GCA_946618745.1 uncultured Alphaproteobacteria bacterium
CGGACATATCGGATACCTTTTTAACCGCAACACCTTTAGCTTCAGCCATATCCCCTATCCTTTCACCGGTATCCGGCAAAACCACCAGATTTACCCTGTTACCTAACTGAGCCAAATATTCTGCCAATTCCTTATAATCTTGCCCGCGATCAAAACCTCCGGCTATCAAAATCAACGATTGTCCCTTATCTAAAGCTTTTAATGCCGCAATGGCCGTTTCCGGAGTTGTGGAAATACTGTCATCCACAAAAGTTATACCATTAATTTGCGCTACTATCGTTAACCGATGCGGCAGAGCGTGAAATGTGGCAAAAGTTTCTTGACATTTAGCCAATGGTAAATCCAATATTTCGACAATTTTAAGCACGGCACAAGCATTTTCGGCATTATGTTCGCCTAATAGCGGTAATGTTTCCGTTGTAAACAGTTTTTCGTTACCATTCCAAAAATATCCGTCTTTTACATGAAATCCGTCTTTATTGTTATACCAAAAAGCATTTTTTATATCGGCAAATTTTAATGTTCGTTCATCTTCAGCGTTAAGTAATTTTATTTTGGCTTGATTTATCATATGCAGTTTATCGCTCCAATATTGCTCATGACTGCCGTGCCATTGCAAATGCTCGGGATATAAATTCATTAAAATACCGATATCGGGATTACCGATGACATCAGCACATTGATAGCTTGACATCTCCGCAACTATCCAATCTGCCTTTGTATCGCTTAATTCAATCAGAGGACGACCGATATTGCCTCCTAATTCCACATTTATTCCCAATTCATGCAAAGTGTGATAAATTAAAGATGAAGTCGTGCTTTTTCCTTTGGTGCCGGTGACGGCGATTACTTTGGTATTATTTGCTTTATTAGCAAAAAACAAATTGGTTCCCGAAGTAACTATTATTCCCTGTTTAACCGCATCTTCAATTTCTTTTCGATACAGACTAACTCCCGGAGATTTAATCAAAACCTGACATTTAGCAATATCTGCCGTGTTACCTTCATTTATTTCCACTATTTCAAATTCAGAACAATGCTCGACAATCGCTTTGGTCGCTGCCGTTCCCTCTTTGCCCTGCCCCCAGATACCAATAACTTTATTTTCTAAATTCCGCCATAACATTTTTAAATCTTTCAGGTATTAAATGTTGCCGTTTGGGTTTAAATAATCCGGATGTTTGTTTATAAATTTTCGGTTGCAGATTTTTTATAACATAGTCGTTACACCATTCGGAATTATGTGTTAATTGTGCAAAGGCCCAATTTGATTCCTTAAATTCACCGACGCACTCAAATGGTTTGTGGCCGCTTATTCCTAATAACTCGCGGTAACCGTCAAGTTGAGTCGCATCATCTAACGGATTTTTTCCCACGATTTTTATTAATTTTTGTTTTTCCATAAACGGTGCCAATATCAAAAACACAAAACGACATTTATCACAATTGCCGCACCAATGATTTAACCTTTTATTTTCATCCAACTTAAAAGCTTTGTTACAACTGGTAAATACGTCAAAATATTCAGCACATTTTTGCGTAAATAATTTAGCAATATGAATTTCACTGATCGGACGCAATAATGAAAAATAACGAAATTCTGGAGTAATTTTTTGCGTCAACTCATAAAAATCCTTTTCAAAATCAAATGACTTGCTGTATTGGTGATTTATTTTAACTCCGTCATAAATCATATTTCCCGAAGATGCCGAACGTTCACAACTCATTACCACATATTTTTTTTCATAAATAATTGCCGCTGCCCACAGCATAAAAGCTAAAATACCGGTTATTGGCACATGCCCGTTATAAACCTGACCGCTTTCATTTAATTGTAGCAATTCCGGTGCTATCTGACGTTTTACGATAATTTTCTGCTTACCGGATCTGTCCATCACTTCGGCAATCGGTTTGGGATAGCCGCAAGCAATCATTGTTGCATTGATATTCATGTTTTTTAATAACTCTAATGCCAAACAAGAATCTTTTCCTCCTCCGATGGGAACCAAAACCTCATCCTTAAATCTGACATCAAAGGATTGACGATTAGTATCTTCACTATAAGGAAAACTTATCTTATCAAAAAAATGCAAATGATTGCGCACTGCAAATTCGCCCAAACCATTAATATAAAACTTTCTGAAAAACTCTGCCTCATCCTTGGTTAACTGATAAATATCCGTAACCATTCTATCGGGCAAAAAAGCCTTATAATAACTAATACCGGCCGCTAAATGCCAATAACGCAAAACTTGAGCTAATGCCTTTTTTTGATTTTCGCTTAAAACAAACGGAGCATCAGGAAACTTGAACTTCTCGGTAAATTCATACACTTCATCTACGGCATAACCAAACTCTACTTCACCGCTTTCTAATGAAAAATTTATTTCCTTAAAATGAAATTTATCATACACTGTGATTACCTTTCATTTTATTTTTCGGCTTGATGTAATACAATTTGTGTAAACGGAATTTCAATTCCTTCTTCTTCAAAACGTTTATTTATTGCAAACCGCACATCGCTGGGAGTAGTCCAACCGCTCCAAATATCATTCACATAAAAACGCACTTCAAAATCCAAACTGCTTGATCCGAAATCCTGAAATAACACATAAGGTGTCGGCTTTTTAGAAACTTTAGGATGAGAAGCGACACATTCCAACAAAACCTTTTTAACCTTGTCAACATCTGTTCCGTAAGCTACACCAACTTTAACTCCATAACGCGCCCAACCGTTTTGATGAGTTAAATTGGTAACCGAATTTGATAATACTTTGGCATTTGGGATTATTAAACTGGCCCGATTAAAAGTTTCGATTTCGGTTGAACGAATATTAATTTGTTTAACCTGTCCTTCTTCACCGTTAATCACTACCCAATCCCCAACTTTTATCGGACGCTCAAATAACATTATAATTCCCGAAACGAAATTATTTACAATATCTTGTAAACCAAGTCCGATACCTACTGATAAAGCACCGGCTATCAATGCGATATTTGTAAGATTTCCTCCCATAATTGCAATAGCCAGCAAGGCTGATAACACATAACCTATATAAGCAAAACCCGAAGCCAAAGAATGTTTTGTTCCGGCATCAATTGATGTTTTTTCCAATAATTTAAATTCAATTCGATCTTGCAGAAATCTTATCAGCCATAAGCACAATACAAATGCAAAGATTCCCCAGAATATTGATATCAAAGAGATCTTTACCCCTCCGACCGTAAATCCTGAAACGGCTTTATAAGCAATGTTTTGCAACACATCTATCGGCATTCCCCATAATATCAACAATCCGGTGATTAGAGCCAATACCATCAAAGGTTCAACCGCTAAACCAAACCAAAAATCAACTTTACGCAGAAAAATACGACGAACACGAAAACTCTTTACCCATAAAGCCATAAACAAGACTCTTCTCGCCACATCATAGAAAAAGCGTCGCAAAATTGAATAAGCGAATACTGCTATCAAAGACAACAATGTCCGATTAACCGCAAAAAAGGCTAATCTTGCATAACCGCAAAAAGCCAAACCTATCACCACTGCCGCAAACAAGGTAACCAATACACCTATACGTGAGGCACGAGCTTTAGCAGCTGACGCAGCTTCGCTGTATTCTTCTTTTTCATTATCACTGGTAAAATAAATATAAGCCAACCATACCATACAAACAGCTCTCACCGTTGCAGACAAGGCCATCAAATATGACAATAACTCTATCGAATAATTTTGTTTGGCCACAATTGCCAATAAAATTGAGAATATACCCACCGTATAAATTGTAAAGTTAATAGCCTTAAATAAACGTTTGGCTTTACAAGTTGACATTTTAATCAAACGCCATTTTTCATTATACGGCGTCAATACTACTCGGGCAATTGCACGTCCCATAATCACAAATAGCACATAATACAATGTGGTTCGTAATACCATTTTGAATAAATCATTACTCCAGAAAGCAATCTGATTCAAATGAAACCAAAAATATACAATTATTGCTGTCGGAATAATACCATAAGCACACCAAACCGCCACCGATGCTGCAATTTTATTACCCAAGCGCAAATTTTCCAACTCTTTGCGATACCCCCAGTGTTCAATTACAAATCGCCGTAAATAGTATCCGATAATCGTTATTACTACCAACAACCCCAAAAACTTAAACAAAGCCAAACCAAATCCGGAATTTTTATGGCTTTCATACTCATTATACGCCGACACCGGAGATTTCACAATATCTCCTAACAATCCAAACAATTCACTGTTTACTTGCCACAGCACCGCCGGATTAACAAAACGCAAATCAGCTTTAAGCATATTACCCCACAGCATCTGATTGCGCACTTCAAAAATCCGCAAATTTATCTCTTCTATTTTGGCTAAAAGTATATCTATTTCCGATAATCTTGCTTTTTCATCTTTCAATTCGGCACTGAATTCTTTGCGCTTTTGAGCAATAATCTTAGATTCTCCGGTCTCTTCATTTTTATCGCCTAAAGCCTCTAAGCGTTTTTCAATAAGTTTTACTTCCTGATCAATATTCTGACGCGAAGAACTAAGCGCGGAAAATGTCTTGTTTAAATACGAAGTCTTATCAACCAATGCACTGATATCAGGCGTACTGTCTTTGGTCATCTGTTCAATATTTGCCAATTGCGCCGAGATTTCTTTATAGCTCAACTCATCACCCAAACTGTCAACATAATTATTTTGCGCCCAAGCATTACCACACAATAAAATTGCAATAAAACAAACAATTAACTTTTTCATTTCATTTCTTTCTTTAACATTTTTACAATTAATTCAACCAAATCAGCCGCTGCTGTTTTTCTGGCATCACCGGCTATCCAAAAACTTATTCCTTTATCGTTTCCGCCATCTTGTCTTATCCTGCTGATAAAAATATCTTTCTCCCCCTGAACATCGGTCAAAGCGGCATATCCTCCGTCTTTCTGCGAATCTACCGTCAAAAATCCTTTTGCCTTGTTAAATATATTTCTCACATCTTCCGGTGTAACTTCTCGAGCAAATCCAATATTAACAAATGCTCCTAAGCCGACAAAAACCGGAACAAGCGCACAATTAACATGAATTTTAAGTTTTTCTCCTAAAATACGTTTGATATCAACCGCCAATTTCCATTCTTCTTCAGTTTCTTCACCGATAAATCCGCCAACTTGAGGAATAACATTAAAAGCTAAAGTTTTAGGAAAAACTTTTTTATCGGCAGGTTCTTCATTCATCAAAATTTTTCTGGTATGATTATACAATTCGCTCATACCATCCTGTCCGGCAATATCAGCCCCGCTTAAAACGGTTAATTTTACATCTTTTATATTTAAATCTTTTAATG
>CAMOLN010000088.1 GCA_946618745.1 uncultured Alphaproteobacteria bacterium
AGCTAAGAGTGGTGATGCCTTTTACGCTTATGAGGGCGGAAAATTGTCATTATTGCAAAGTGTTATGCCTTTGTTTGTGAACAGCGAGATGTTTCAAAAGTTGGTTAATTCACAAACAAGTGAGCATGGTGCGCGTATGACGTCTATGGATAATGCTACTCGTAATGCTAAAGATATGATTTCAAAATTAACTTTAAGATACAACCGTTTGCGTCAAGGTGCGATTACTACCGAGTTAATTGAAATTATCTCAGGTGCTGAAGCCTTGTAGTGAAAATAAACAGGAGAAAATGAATATGGTCAAAGCAAAAACGACAAAAGACAATACCAATGATATGGGAAAGATATCGCAGGTTACCGGAGCGGTTGTCGATGTTAAATTTGACAACAACGGTGATTTACCAGCGATTTTAACCGCTTTAACTTGTGATAATAATGGTCGCAAATTGGTTTTGGAAGTTGCACAACACTTGGGTGAAAATGTAGTTCGTTGTATAGCTATGGATGCTACCGACGGATTGGTTCGCGGACAAGATGTTGTTAATACTCATCAACCGATTGAAGTTCCGGTCGGACCGGAAATGTTAGGTCGTATTATTAACGTTATCGGTGAGCCGGTTGACGGCAGAGGTGAAGTTAAGGCTAAACATTATTATCCGATTCACCGTGAAGCTCCGGCTTTTGTTGATCAATCGACTGATACAGAAGTTTTAACCACGGGTATTAAGGTTATTGACTTGCTTGAGCCTTATGCCAAAGGCGGAAAAATCGGTTTGTTCGGCGGTGCCGGTGTTGGTAAAACCGTTTTGATTATGGAATTGATTAATAACATTGCTAAAGGTCACGGCGGTTATTCAGTGTTTGCCGGTGTAGGAGAGAGAACCAGAGAAGGTAATGACCTTTATAATGAAATGATTGAATCTGGTGTTATTGATTTGAAAGGTGATAAATCAAAGACCGTGTTGGTTTACGGTCAGATGAATGAGCCGCCGGGAGCTCGTGCTCGTGTGGCATTGACCGGTTTGACTCAAGCAGAGTATTTCCGTGATGAGGCTCACCAAGACGTGTTGTTCTTCGTTGACAACATCTTCCGTTTTACACAAGCTGGTTCGGAAGTTTCGGCTTTGTTGGGACGTATTCCTTCGGCCGTGGGCTATCAACCGACTTTGGGAACGGATATGGGCGCAATGCAAGAGCGTATTACTTCAACCAAAAACGGATCTATTACTTCGGTGCAGGCGGTTTATGTGCCTGCCGATGACTTGACTGACCCGGCTCCGGCTACAACCTTTGCTCACCTTGATGCAACGACTGTTTTGTCGCGTCAAATTGCCGAGTTGGGTATTTATCCGGCTGTTGATCCTTTGGATTCGACCAGTCGTATTTTGGATCCTTCCGTAGTCGGTGAAGAGCATTATAAGGTTGCTCGCGGTGTGCAGGAAGTTTTGCAAAAATATAAATCGTTGCAAGATATTATTGCGATTTTGGGTATGGATGAGTTGTCTGATGATGACCGCTTGACCGTAAACCGCGCTCGTAAGATTCAACGTTTCTTGTCGCAACCTTTCCATGTAGCAGAAGTATTTACCGGAACTCCGGGTGTGTTTGTTAAATTGGAAGATACAATCAAAGGCTTCAAAGGAATATTGGAAGGTAAATATGATGATATTCCGGAACAAGCATTCTACATGGTCGGAACGATTGAAGATGTTTTGAAAAAAGCCGAAAGCATGAAGGCTGCTTAAGATAAAGGAAAATAATAATGGCAGATAAGGTAAAATTGATAATTGAGATGCCGAGTGCGGTAATGCCGGAGTTAGAAGCCAACGGAGTGGTTATTCCCGCAGTAGCCGGTGATGTTACCATATTGTCGGAGAGGGCACCGAGTGTGTTTGCATTGAGCTATGGTTTGGTGCAATTATTGGATGCTAATTTGAAACCTACTGCCAAATATTATATTTCATCGGGAGTGGCTGATGTGGCACAAGGGGTTATCAAATTGATGACCGGACGGGTGCTGAAAGCAGATGAGATTAGCAAATCGGAAGCTGAAGCAAAGGCAAAAGATGATGTCTTTTATCAAATGATAGTTGACCGAATGAATAACAAGACAGAAAAATATTGTTAAAAGAAAAAATCCTCTCGCTTGGTCGAGAGGATTTTTTTTAATATTGCTTTTCTAAACAAATTGTTTTAAGTTAAAGATAAGATATTATGTTTTAACTAAAGAGGAGGGACTATGGAAAAAAGGGAAGAAAAAAAGGGATGGCTGGATTTTATTGTAGAAGTTATTTGTTGGCTCATTATTTGGCCTAAAGATTAAAATTAGATAAAAGCAAAAGCCTCTCAGGTGAGAGGCTTTTTTCTATTTTTTTTCGAGTTCTTCCGGCTTGTCGGTGCTTTGATCGAGAGCCGTGGAAATCAAGGTTGCGAATATAAACTCCATGATTGTTATAGCGGTGAGCAATATCTTATAAGAGTTAAAATTAATTGCTTCACCATGATAAAATGGAATCAATGAAATTGCAGTGATTGCAAATGCAACTATATTACCAAACACGCATGCTTTAAGCATTCTTTGATGGTTTCTGATAATGAAATTTACCTTTTTCTTCATAATATAATAATTTAAGATTTTTCAAAAGTAATAAACAAACCGTTATCCAATAAACATCATGATGATGGCTACAATCATTATAACAATAACAGCGATACATATTACTAAGATTATTAAGTTCTTGTGCTTTTCGTTCATGGTATGGATGTTTTTTTTTCATATTACATCTTTTTTCAGCCATGTATTAAAGACTATGGCAAATCCTGACGAAATCATTGCCAGATAAATTCCGGCAAAGAATAAATCGATGATTGATCCGCCGATATGCATGTTAAGGCAAACGCCGACAATAAATGCTAGAAGTAAGAAATTGCATAGCACGTTCGCGATGGAAAGTGTGCTGACACGAGACGTAACATTAGGCGGAAGTTTGCAGGCCATAATGATGGTAAGCACCACGGCGGCCAATGATATGATGGCAGCGGAACCCAATAAGCCAAGGTAAAATGATTGGGAAGCCGATGGGCAGTGAAGCCACATATAGATTCCGGCAATCCCATAAATCCCGAATATCGCAATATTCAAACCGATATTCATCAAAGAAAGAAACTTTACTTTTTTCATGGTATTTATTTTTTAGATAATAATTAATTTATAATAAGAATTGTCTATTTGGTAAAATGTTTTTAAGTTAAAGTCAAGTTATTTTGTGGAAAGCAAAAAAAGCCGTTGACAAGATGTTAATGAAACAGCTGATTTTGAATAAAATCCTGTTGGTCTTTGACAGGATGATTTTTTTCTCTTTATCAAAAATGCAAGTTTTTTGTTGTTTTCGGCAAAAAACGAATTATTTTAGTATAAGTGTTGTTTTTGAAGGAGAATAAAGATGTTTTTAGAAGCCGGACTGTTAACCCGTCGCTCAATACGCCAATTTGAAAAAGGCCGCAAAATTACCAAAGAAGATATGAATGATATATTAAAGATAGCAATGTATGCACCATCGGCTTGCAACAAGCAACCATGGGAATTTATCGTAGTGGAAGATGAGGGAAGAAAGGCTAAAATTACCGAATTACATCCTTATGCCAAATTTTTGACCGATGCAGCGGCAGCTATTGTGGTTTGCGGTAATGAACAAGAACAATGTGATAACGGATTTTGGTTGGTAGATACTTCGGCAGCAATCGAAAATTTGTTGCTGGCTCTGCATGGTAAAGGGTTGGGAGGATGTTGGTGTGCAATTTATCCTTATGCCGATAGAATGAAAGCTTTTCAAGATTTGCTGGGTTTGCCGGAATATGTTAAACCTAATGCTTTAGTGGTGGCGGGATATCCGTTGAAACAGCCGGCACAACCGAAAGATCGATTTAATCCGGATAAAGTGCATTACGAACATTGGTAAAATAAAAACCGCCGGTTGAGTGCCGGCGATTTTTTTTAAGCTTTTTTAGTCTTGGTGGCAGTTTTTCGTTTGGCTTTTTTGTCGGCAACATTGATTTTTTGCCGAGTAGCTTGTTCGGCTTTGGTCTTGGGAATAGTTATACATAAAACTCCGTTAGTATAATCGGCAGAAGCTTTGGAATATTCCAAATCCCAAGGCAAAGGAACAGTGCGACTGAAAGAGCCGTAAGCTATTTCGGAAAAATAACCGTCAGAAGATGCGGCAGCATCTTCATGTCGCTTTTCTCCACTGATAGTCAGATAACCGTTAGCCGATATTTCCAAATCTATATCATTTTGTTCAATTCCCGGAAGCTCGGCGGTAACCATAATATTATTTTTGTTTTCGGATACTTCGATTTTAGGATCAAGTTCGGCAAGATCATTATGTTGACGCAAGCCGAAAATATTAAACAGATTAGTCATAAAATTGTGTCGCGACGTAATAGTGTTGGCGCGAGAACTGGTGGTAGACAGTTGATTATTCATGATATTAACTCCTTGAAAAAAATGACCGCTGATTCAAATAATCATGCGGTCAGATTTTTCAAGAAGGATAAATTAATCCAAATTGATACCCTTTTGCTTGCAACGGTTGAGCCATTGCAGTTTGGCATATTTCTGCATATCGGTAATGGTATCGGTTTCGTCAACAATTTCTTTACCGATAATAGTTTCGATAATATCTTCCAGAGTTATTATACCAATCCAATTACCTAATTGGTCAACCACCAAAGACATATGATTATGATCCTCCAACATGGCGGATAAAACATCTTGCAGTTTAGCTTCAGGTGAAAATGAGCGCATATCGCAAGAGTATTTTTTAACCTTATCATCATCTTTGGCTTTGAAAGAGCTGGATTTATGAATATAGCCTTTAAATATTTGTTTGCTTTCATCAATAATCGGAAAACGCGAAAACGGTGCAGTGGTTAAAAATTTATCAAACTCCTTGATAGTCATATCCGGTTTAACGGTGCGGACAACCGGACGCGGGGTCATAACATCTTCGATATTGACTTGTTTAAGGTTGATGGTGTTGACTAATATACGATATTCCACGTCATCAATAACTTTGGATGCTTGACCCATGCGAGAAAGGGCTTTGATTTCTTCACGGGTGTTGGAACAATCGTCGGTATGATTGAAACCGTAAGTAATGAGATTGGAAAGCCAGATAAACGGACGCATAATGACAATTAAAACACTTAAAATCGGGACTAAGGCCGGTAT
>CAMOLN010000089.1 GCA_946618745.1 uncultured Alphaproteobacteria bacterium
CAGCAGACTGAAAAGGCAGATGCTTTTGAAGAAGTTGGAAAAACAACGCAAAGAACAAGCTGAAGCTGCTAAATAAAGCGGTTTATTCCTAAATAATACCATAAAAACCAAACAAATAAAAACTCTAATATAATCATCAACAGATACATTGCCTGGAAACTTTTTTTAGAGGTTTTGTGATTAAAAAATCTTTGTCCGATAAATGCACCTATCCATCCCCCTAAAAACTCCAAAACATGCAAATCATTTTCGGGAATACGCCATTGGTTATTAATGGCGGCATGTTTGTCTACACCATAAGCAATGAAAGTGGTAAGATTGATACATATTAAATGAAAAACCAAGAACAGCAATAAAGTCTTTACCGAAAAAAAGTGAATCGGATTAATCTTAAAAATATAGTTTTCGGTAAAATAGGCTAAACCTATTACTAAAGCTGCATTCAATAAATAAAAACGATTGTAACGCAACGGGTAGATTATCGCAGCCAATCCAATCAATATAAAAGTAAAAGCAATAGTCATTTATAAAATCTTTCTTTTAATTTTTTTTTACATCAAAATTAACGTGATTTTAATATAAATTATCATAAAAAGTAAATAGTGAATAATTGAAAAATGTATTTTATTTTTTTTATTATGCTTTATACTAACCTTATAAGTTTTTTTGCAATGGAGTTGAAACAATGAAAAAGTCTTTATTAGCAGGAATGAGTTTGTTGGCCTTATGCGCTTGCAGCGAAGTCAGAAGTCCGGATTTATGCAGCATGACTGGGTTATGCCGTAATCCTAAACCTGAGGTTAAATATATTGATGTTCAAACCGAAGAGAAAGTTAACTATGTTGAACCTACTTGCGGAAAGCCTGCTTGTGCTCAACAGTATGGCGAACGTTATCAGTTGCCGAAACGCGGCGAACGTTATGCCTCAGCTGATTATGTAATTACTCCGGAAGTATACAGCATTTTGGCCTCAAGAGTTGCCGGTAAGGTTTTGGAGGATTCGCCGGCGATTTTTGCTAACTATCCCAATGCGCCGATTTATATTGCCGATATGGTACAAATCGATCGTTATTTACCGGACGGACCGAATTCGGCCGGGCAAACGGCTCGCGATATTTTGGTTAACTCCAAAATGTTTAACATTGTAGATGATCCTAATGCAGCTGAATATGTATTTGAAAGCTCACTTACCAATTCAAATACTCCTGAAGTTCCGGTTATTTCTTATGAGATGCGTTTAATGGATAGAAACGGCAATATGCTGAACAGTTGGTCGGATACTGTTCGCCAAGTTCAAAATGATGACGGAAGTTGGTGGTAGAGAGTATGCGTTTAAGCTTTAGCATATTAGGTGCTTTGATTTTAACGGCTCCTTGCGTTTATGCTCAAGAAAATTATGATGTATCAAACGGCAGTTTTACGGTTGTCGGCAGATATTGTGAAGAGTTTGTCGATGGGATGAGTAAATCTGCAGCTAGAATGGAAGCGGCTGACAAGGCCGCTTTTGTTGCTTTGCGCGATTTAGATGAACTGAAAAAATATCAGAACAACATGGATAAAAGTCAATTCGAAAATAAGATACTTCGATTGGTCGATAATCTTGATAATTTAAGCATCACAACCTTAAAACAAACATCTGAAGAATTATGCGTGGAGGTAAATGCATTATTATCGGAAGCGACAATAAAAGAAATTTTTGCTAATGTTGTGTTGGCTTCAACAACAGAAGAAAATAAACCGGATGATTTTGAAGTGGAATTGCCGCCCAAGCCGAATATTACCATTAATGAAGATATTGCTTATGTAGAGAAACCGACAGTTGAGAAAAAGTTGAAAATTAACGGACGAGCCAAACAAATTTTTGTTGACCGAACCGAGTTTTTTGACGGAACATCTACCGGTAAATTTTTTGATTATTTGAAAAAAGATTTGTTAAAAATTCCGGGAGTGGAAGTTACCGACAGACAGGATAATCCCGATTATGTCTTAAAAACAAAAGTGTTAAAAGCCAAAATTGATAAACTTAATGCAGCAACCAACCGTTTACAGGTGGTGGTAGCTTTGACTTTGACCGATACCAAAACCGGAGAAAGCATTACCGAACATCAAAACCGCTTTATATTATTTGCGGCAGAAGATGATGCCCAGAAAACCGCTTCGGCACTGGTAGTAAAACTATTTTCCGGCGGAATGGGAAAAATTTCATCACATATTGAAGTTCAGATGCCAAATAATGGCAACGGGCTGATTGCCGCACCGTTTTAAATATTTTGACATAATTTGTAATTTATGATAAGATGATTGTGTAATTGTGAATTTACTTAAAGGAGACAGATAATGCCTATTATGAGTTTAACAGAGACCTATGATATGACCGGTGTTCATAAGGGTAATGATGGTCAGAAAGTTTTTTTAAAAGCAAGACATGGTGACCTCCATAGTCTGGTGATTAATGGTATTCCTAATGATGTTGATCTTAGTGGTAATATACAGATGCATACTTATCATGTTGATGATTTATCAAATCCAATTCCTGATGAAGATAAGAATATGGCTGAGCCAGATAAGATAGAAGTTTATAAATTAGATGACAATGAAAACGTTATTTCTTCGTATAAGCTATTTAAAAATCCCGAAGGCGGATACAAACTTCAGACTGAAGAGCAAAAAAGAAGAACTAATGCCGCAAATAATGAGATTATTAGGATGATGACAGGAATTCCTGGGAAATAATAACTTTTTACGAAATATTGTTATCCAAATCACGATTGGCGACGTTGTCAAAAGCCAAGATCCAATCTTCCGGCAAGGTGATTTCCAAATTATTCAGGTACTCGGTGGATTTTTCAATTATGTCAGCGGCGGTTTGGCGGTTTTGTTCATCATTATCCGTTGAATAAAATACACATTCAATTTTGCCGTCATCAAGAACCAATAAATCAAAAGCACAAAGCTTGCCGCGCATAGCTTCTGTTGCCATATGCAGAATATAATTAAAATGGCGCAAGGTGTAATCTTGTTGATGAGTTTGCAACCAATTGAATATCGGTTCCATTTGCTGATACACATCGGGATATTCGCCAATAGATACCGCTAAAGATAAATTTGCCGATAAAAATGCATATTTGAGCAAGACCGGCCAATATTCGCCGACATAAGTACTTAAATTGCGCATAACCGGTTGCAATAATGAAGTTGCCTGCTCTATTTCACCCATATCCAACAGACATTCAATGTAAAAATTTTGATAATCCGGAGATAAAGTTCCGCCACTGCTCCACAAAGCATTGCTTAATTCGGCAGCTTGAGCACGATCACCGGCATCCAAAGCTGTGGCAATAGCGTTTACTTGACTGTCGGCTGTTTCATTTTGATAATCATTTAAATCACTCATTTATTACTCCTGATAAAAAACATAAGCCAAAGAAATCGCGGCGATAATTCCGCAGATATCGGCAAACAAAGCCAAGGGCAAAGCGGCTCCGGTTTTACTGATTTTAACGGCACCGAAATAAACCGCCAGAACATAAAAGGTGGTTTCGGTGGATCCTTGCACTACCGAAGCGGCAAAGGAGGCAAAACTGTCAACACCGTAAGCCTTGAAAGTATCAAGCATCATAGCTCTGGCACCACTGCCGGATAAAGGTTTCATTAAGGCCGTAGGAACTGCTTTGACAAACTCGTAATCAATATTCCAATGGTTCAATAACTTTTCCAAAGCCGAACAAAGCAAGTCTATTCCGCCGGCAGCACGGAAGATACCGATTGCCGCCAACATTGCTACCAGATAAGGGATAATTTGCACGGCGATGTTGAAACCATCTTTGGCTCCTTGAATAAAGTTTTCATAGACATTTTGCTTTTTGAGTAAGCCCCATAAAATGAAAAAGGCAACCAGACCAAATAATAAGGAATTGCTCATAATCATTGCAGCGGTAGTTTTATCGGCAAAATTAAGCCGGGCAAACAGATAACCGATCAAACCGATTAACAGACCTCCTGCACCTAAATAAGCCAAAATTACCGGTCGGAAAATATTGATACGCAACCATAAAGCTGTTGCTAAAAAGCCGGCCAAAGTGGAAACTGAAGTAGCCAGTAATATCGGAATAAATACCAATGCCGGATTGCTGGAGCCAAACTGGTAACGATACATTAAAATAGTAACAGGTAATAATGTAAGGGAGGAAGAATTAAGCACCATAAATAAAATTTGCGAATTGGATGCCTTATCCTGATAGATATTTTCTTTTTGCATTTGCTCCATAGCTTTAATCCCCATCGGGGTAGCGGCATTATCCAAACCTAACACATTAGCGGCAACATTCATTACGATCGAACCGAATGCCGGAGAATTGGGTTTAAGGTCGGGCATTACCGCACGGAAAAAAGGTTTTAACAACTTAGCCAGAGCTTCGGTTAAGCCGGATTTCTCGGCAATTTTTAATATGCCTAACCAAAAACACAATACTCCGGTTAAACCTAAAGCAACACGAAAACCGGTATCGGCGCTTTCAAACAGTCCGTCAACGATTTGTTTCCATATTTCATGATTGCCATTTAAACTTTGGACTATCGCGGCAATTAATGCAAAAATAAAAAATCCGGCCCAAATCAAATTTAACATAAATTAAGTCCCTTAAAATATCAGTTATTATGTTGCGATTTTTTTAACTCACTTAATTTATCACTGACCACTGCAGTATCTCGACCCGCCTTGGCTAAGCGTTCATACATACGCTCAATCTCTTTTTCCAAATAAGCTTGTTCAACTTGATGATTGAGTTTACCTTTACGCTCGGAATCACCGGATAATTCAATATTATCAATTTCGGCAATCATATCCTCCAAACTTTTATCCGGAGTTTTGTTTTTAATAAAATAAGGCATTTCAAAGGCCAATCTGCGAGCATGATAGTAAGCTTCTTTAAAACTTTCACAACCATTATAACGCAGTTTTAATAAACGGAATACAATCTCTAATTCTTCTTTGTTATCAACCACGATATAAGGAATGGGCTCGGCAAAACCGGAATTTACCATTTCTTTCAAAAATTCCAAAATATGATAGAAAAAGCCGTTAAGATTATAAAAGATAAAAGGCTTATTCTTAATAAACCCGTCCTGCATGGCAACACAATCATAAGCAAGCTCGTCCAAAGTTCCCACTCCGCCGGGAGCAAAAACGATAATATCGGCGTCAAACAGCTTCTTCTTGCGATTTT
>CAMOLN010000090.1 GCA_946618745.1 uncultured Alphaproteobacteria bacterium
TTTTGAAGTGTCGCCTAATTCAGCCATCTTCCCCAACACCGCAACTTTACGCCCTGTTGTTGGCATCTTGCCCAAATTGGCAATGGCTAACTTCATCGCCTCCGGTTGTCCGGAATAACTGTCATCAATCAAAGTAAAAGTTCCGCCTTGGGGCAATTTCAGCAGATGTTTGGCACCGCGTCCGGCCAGAGGAGAAAAATTATTCAAAGCTGGCAGGGCTTTTGCCTCATCCAGTCCCAAAGCCTCAATGGTTTTCAATACACACCAGGCATTATAAAGATTATGTTCCCCGTTATCTTGCAAATTCAGCTGAGCTTGCGAATGATTATTCTTGCCGAATTTGAAAATTTTTAATCCGTTTTCTAAAGCACGTTTCTCCAAAATCTCGGCAAAATTGGTGTCTTCATTGATAATTGCCGCACCGTTTGCTTTCACTCCTTTAAATATTTCCGCTTTGGCTTCGGCAATACCCTCAAAACTGTCAAAAAACTCAATATGCATCGGATAAACATTAGTAACAATCGCCAAATCCGGCTGTGCCATCTTTACCAGATTTTCAATCTCGCCTTTGGCACTCATGCCCATTTCCACCACTGCAAAATCCGCCGTCATATCCAAATTGCATAAAGTATTCGGCACTCCCACCTGATTATTGAAATTTCCTTGAGTGGCATAAACTTTGCCATATTGCGATAAAGCAGCTTTCAGTTCCTCTTTGGTGGTGGTTTTGCCGGACGATCCGGTCAAACCGATTACGATTCCTTTGAATAATGAGCGGTTATATGTCCCGATTCGCCCGTAAGCCGCCAATGTGTCGTTAACTATAAATTGTCTGTTTTCCGCAATATCATCGATTCGTTTTTCGACCACAACTGCAACCGCGCCGTCTTTAATTGCTTGTGCGGCAAAATTGTGTCCGTCAAATTTTTCTCCGCGTAGAGCAATAAACAAATCGCCCTTTTGCACTTGTCGTGAATCGGTTGTAACCCGTTCAATAGCGTCATCGGCCATATTTTTCGGGCAATTCAAAATTTCGGCCAAACGCTTTAATGTAGTTTTTTCCATGATAAACCTTCCTCTTTCTGCATATTTTCCACATTATAAAAACAAAAGTTAAATAAATTATTTATCTTTTCTTGACAAATTTTTCTTGCAAATTTTGTCTTTTTGATTATAGAATGACCGCAACAAACTTTATTATTAACACCTAAATTATTAAAATCATGAAAAAGTTTTTTATCTGCGCTCTGTGCGCAATGGTCGTTATGACCATGATCGGCTGTAAAGGCCGCACTTACAAAAATCAGGTAATGTTGGGCAATGAGCCGACCAATTTCTACCATTGGTCGTGGACGGCTCAAGACGCCCCGTGGGGCATCTGCGATGCCGAGGGTAACGAGATTATTCCTCGTGTTTACCCAAAGTCGGTGAAGTACTACGGCGACTACTTCATCGCCGACAGTATTGACTATCAGGTACTTTACTCCACCACCGGCCAACGCCTCGACGAGGCCGAGCGTATTGACCGCTCCGGTTTTCGCTGGTTCCTGATCGGAACACAAAACGGAAGCCAATACGTTTACAACCTTATGGAAAAAAGTATTATCGGCCTCTTTAACCAGGTTAAAGTATTTGCCTGCGGCGGACAGGTGTTTTTCCTCGATGAATTAGAGGACGGCACTAAGAGCATTAGCAACCCAAAACTCGCGACAGTCGTGCGAAATGCTGATGAAGTAACAGCAATAACCGACATCGTCAAGAATAAGAAGACAGGTTTCTTCCTTGCACGCCATGGCAACTTATGGGAGAAAATTGCTCTTGATGGGAAACGTCTCGGTAAGCTCACCCCCGCCCAAGTTAAGGCAGAGCAGAAAAAAACGGCTAACAGCCGTCAAGTGCAGGAGTTTTGAATCTCTTGCCCCAAACCAAAACCGCAGTTCATGTCAGAACTGCGGTTTTGTTGTTTCTAATAAATCGGAAAAAACTGACACAAATTCACCACTTTTTGCGTCACTTCTTCAATCACTTTTTGCTCCTTATTCGTTCCGACCGCTTCAATCACATCGGCAATCCACTCGCCTACCAAAGCAAATTCGGTCTCCTTAAATCCGCGTGTCGTTCCGGCGGGAGTTCCGACTCTGATACCCGAAGTAATCTTGGGCGGCTGCGGATCAAACGGAATAGCGTTTTTATTAGCCGTTATATGAGCCTTATCCAATGCATCGGCCGCCTTGTCGCCGGTAACTCCTTTAGCCCGCAAATCCACCAACAGCAAATGCGTGTCAGTTCCGCCTGATACCAAATCCAGTCCGCGTTTTTTCAATGTTTCGCCCAAAACTTTGGCATTTTTAACCACTTGCGCGGCATATTGCTTGAACTCATCACTCAAATCTTCTTTGAAACATACTGCTTTGGCGGCAATAACGTGTTCCAAAGGTCCGCCTTGAATACCGGGGAATACTGCCGAATTTATCTTCTTGGCAATTTCTTCATTGTTGGTCAGAATCATTCCGCCACGCGGTCCGCGCAAAGTTTTGTGCGTGGTAGTGGTAACCACATCGGCAAATGTGAGCGGATTGGGATGCACTCCGCCGGCAACCAATCCGGCAAAATGCGCCATATCTACCATCAAATAGGCTCCGACTTTATCCGCAATAGCTCTGAATTTAGCAAAATCGATTATCCGCGGATAGGCCGAACCTCCGGCAATTATCAGTTTCGGTTTATATTCCGTTGCCAGTTGTTCCACTTGAGCATAATCAATCAAACCGCTGTCTTTTTCAACTCCGTAGCCAACCGAATTCAGCCATTTTCCCGAAAATGATACTTTTGCACCATGTGTCAAATGCCCTCCGGCATCAAGGCTCATCCCCATTATCGTATCATTAGGTTGGAGCAGGGCGACATAAACCGCCATATTGGCCTGTGATCCCGAATGCGGTTGCACATTGACAAATTGTGCGTTGAATAATTTTTTGGCGCGTTCGATAGCCAAAGTTTCGATTCCGTCAACAAATTCACAACCGTGATAATAACGTCGATTCGGATAACCCTCGGCATATTTATTGGTCAAAATTGATCCTTGAGCCTCTAAAACCGCTTTAGATACAATATTTTCCGAAGCAATCAGCTCAATTTGATTTTGCTGACGACGTAATTCTTTATTGATAAGTTCGGCAATTTCACTATCTTCAATATTCAAGTTTTGTTCAAAATCCATTTTATTCTCCCTAATTATCCAGTTGTTCGATTCGTCTGATATGGCGTTCTCCGTTTGAAAAAGGTGTTGCCAAAAAGATATCCAGATATTTCAAAACTTCTTCCTTTGATTGAGTGCGACCGCCGAACACGGCAATATTGGCATTATTATGTTCTTTCGCCAAAGCGGCAACTTGTTCATTATAAAGCAAAGCCGCCCGGATTCCTTTGTGACGATTAGCCGCAATTGATATCCCGATTCCGCTGCCGCAAACCAAAATACCCAAATCGGCTTTTTTATTCACAATATAATCAGCCATTTTATCGGCAATCAGCGGGTAATCACAAGAATCGGTATTGTGGGTTCCCAAATCTTCCAAAACTAAACCTTTTTTTGCGCAATATTCAATAATATCAGCTTTTCTCTCAAAACCGCCATGATCGGAAGCAATTGCAATTTTCATAATATCAACAACTCCTTTTTAATTTCTTTTGGCGCTATCATATAATAAATTTTGCAATAAAAAACAATTTTTTTAAAAAAATCTATTGACTGCGGAAAAATTTAATGTATATATGTCATTACCGATTGAGAGAACGGTAACCCGATTGGCCGGTTGGCAGAGTGGCTCATGCAGAGGACTGCAAATCCTTGTACATCGGTTCAATTCCGGTACCGGCCTCCAAAAATTTGACATTTACCGCGTATTATTCCGGCTTAGCTCAGCGGTAGAGCAATCGGCTGTTAACCGATTGGTCGCCTGTTCGAATCAGGCAGCCGGAGCCAAAAAAATAACAACCACCCATAGAGGTGGTTGTTATTTTTTTTGACTATCGCTATCTGAAACGAGTAGGCGAGCAAAGGGAGCCTGTTTGACCGGAGGTCGGCTTTTGCAACTGTAAAAGCCGGACGAACGGCGGCGCAAGCCAATCAGGCAGCCATCTTTATTTTACTCACCCTTGTGGTGAGTATTTTTTTATGTCCCGTCTGCCCTGTGAGAACAGGCGAAGTCCTGTTCGGAGCGGGTAGTTGGTGAGCGCAATTTTAAGCAGCGCGAACCTTACGACGCGAGGAGGACCCGCTTGCGGGAGTGCCCAATCAGGCAGCCGTCTTTATTTTACTCACCCTTGGGTGAGTATTTTTTTATGTCCCGTCTATCTGATGCGGACAGGCGAGCAAAGGGAGCCTGTTTGACTTGAAGTTTTGCCATCGCAAATGTGATGGCAAAGTGAACAGCGACCTTAAGCAATCAGGCAGCCGTCTTTATTTTACTCACCCTTGTGGTATTTTTTATGCTCTTTACTTGCTTGTTTTATTGTAAAAACACAATTAACACACAGGATAAAGCTAGTCAATTTGATATTTTAATATTATTGTAATAATACAATATGTGCATTCAATTATTACCGCCAATATTGAGAATATCTTAAATCCCTTAAATAATACCTTAAATCAAGACGTGTAGTATGCTCAAAATACTTTAATCAATGTAAAAAACGATGCCGTGCAATTACCTTGGCGAAGGAGCCGGTGCTGTAAATAATTATCTTAATAATCTTGTAAAAAATCAAAAAGGACGATACTATATCAATTACGATGGAATATCCGATAATAGATTATCGGAAATGTTTAAACGGATTGAAACAAGGTTGCGTAATTTTGAAAAATAAACTTTTTTTAATATTGCTTACAGTCTTTTCTTGCGGTAAAGTTTATGCTTTACCGCAAGATTGGCCATGCAAATCTTTTATGCTTAATGAGTACCAAAGAATAGAAAATGGTGAGTTTACCATAAATAGCATATACCGAGGACAAGATGATGATTATGCATTGGAAGTAAATATGTATTGGCAAGCAGAAAAAGGAATTGCAGATTGTGGAACATCCGGATGTCTCGGAACGATTAAAAATATCAAAACCGGAAAAGTGGAAAGTTTAAGGTTCTTTTGCGAAACTTTAGAAGATAAAAAATATGACAAAGCTAAGTGCTATATCGGCGGTATTTATGAATATATTTTTAATTC
>CAMOLN010000091.1 GCA_946618745.1 uncultured Alphaproteobacteria bacterium
AGCGATTTTGTGATATTTGATGCAGAAAAATTTAAAAATTCTGGTTGCTAAATAAATAAGTTTATATTATTGCTAGATAAAATTGTAATGTATTTAAATTTAGGAGTATAAAAAAATGAAACAACAAGCAGGTTCTATTCGTATAGGTTGGGTTATCGAATACAAAGGAAAACCTTGGACGGTAGTTAAGACCAATTTTGTTAAACCCGGAAAAGGCGGTGCTTTTATGCAAGTTGAGATGAAATCGGTAGAAGAAGGCACTAAGACAAATGAGCGTTTTCGGTCGGAAGATATGGTTGAAAAATTGATGGTTGAAACCAAAGATTGCCAATTTTTATATGAGGACGGAACCGGACTTACTTTTATGGAAAGCGATACTTATGAGCAGTTTGTTATGCCGTCGGATATTTTGGGTGATTCACGTCCGTTTATGACTGATGGCATGGAAGTTAAAGTAAGCGTAATTGATGGTAAACCGATATCGGTTGAATTGCCGCTGCAAGTTATTTGTGAAGTTATTGAGACCGAGCCGGTTATAAAGGGACAGACCGTTTCTTCATCATATAAACCGGCAAAGTTGGACAACGGAGTTCGCACAACCGTTCCTCCGTTTATCGGGGTTGGTGATAAGATTGTTGTGGCAACTGCCGATGCTTCTTATGTGGAGAGAGCTAAATAATGTCGTATTATTCGCGTAGTTTGGAATTATTGAATACCATAGCCAAAAGAGCCGCACTTGGTTTGGTGCGCGATTTTGCCGAATTAACACAGTTGCAATCAGCACCAAAAGGACATGAAGAATTTACTCAGGCGGCAATTGATCGAACTATTATGGTATTACGGACGGAATTGGGAAAATTTCACGCCGATTATCCGATTGTAGATAAGGTAGAAGATTTGCCGATAGCCGAATGTTTTGTGGTAAATCCTTTGGATGGCAAAATGAATTTTATGCGCGGTATTCCTTATTTTGCGACGACTGTGGCAATTGTTAAGCGTGATCAGGTACTAGCCTCGGTAATTTATAATCCGGCAACGGGTGATACTTATTTGGCGGAAAAAGGTGGCGGTGCTTTTAAGGAAGCTGCAAGAAATAATCTCCGTTTAAGGGTTTCTTCGCGCGTTGATCTTCCCAGAACATTGATTGCTACTGAAGAAGAAAAATTGCGGGAGCATGTCGGCGGTATGCGTAATTTCGGATCGGTTAGTTTGGATTTGGCAGCGGTTGCGTCAGGACAATTTGACGGATTGGTTCGTAATGGCAACAGTTTATCTGAAATGGCTGCAGGTATTTTGTTAGTAAACGAATCCGGAGGTCGTAATTTATCACCCCAACAAAGTGATGAAAGAAGAGAAGATATCAAAGCAATTTGGCAATCCGGTAATTTAATCTCTGGGAATCCGGCAATATGCAAAAAACTTTTTGATTTGGTTTAACTATAAAGCAGAGGTGAAATATGCTTAGGGCAAAAACAATCATTATTTCTTTGGCAACATTTGCGATTAGCGGTATCGCCTTTGCCGACGACGGTGTTGTAGTAGATTTGAGTGTTTTAAACAACCTTAATTCTTCTTATTACGTTGAAAGCGAGCCGATGTTTCCGGTGTTGCCCAAACGAAAAGTTGCCCCTGCTGCAAAACAATTTTCAAAAAAGCCAGTTTTAAATAAGAAAAAAACTGTTAAATCAGATAAAATTAAAAAAGAAGAGCTCAAACCTCTGGATAAACCGAAAGAAGAAATAGTAATCGTCGATGTTGAACCGGTAAGTTATCCTCAACCTGAGGTAAAACCAAATCTTAATTCTGAAGCAGAAGAAATAAAAAACATTGAGAATGAGAGATTGCCTAAGATTGAAAATATTGTTGAACCAACCTCAAACGAATCGGCAAAAGTTGATTTGTCAGGTGATCAGCAAAACGAAGCGGTTATTGCTGATGAAGTTCCTGCAGCGCAAACCACGCCGCTGATTGACGCTCAACCAATAGCGGATACACTGAAAGAAAATCCGGTTAATACAGCTTTGTTAGTTGATGACCAGACATCAAGAGGAGAAAACGTTGTTGCGCCGGTTGAGCCCCAAAATTCCAATGCATTACGATTTGCCGAAGATGAGGATGAATTGAGTGCAGATAATCAAGAAAAAATTGATGAAATTATAGCAAAATTTAAGAATGAAAAGAACAGTAAAGTTGCTATCTATGCCTATAATTTAGATGATGGGGTGGACAGCTTTCGTAAAAAACGTGCCAGCTTAAATAGAGCGATTGAAGTAAGAAGCTATTTATTAAGAAAAGGCTTTAAGAATTTTAGTATTAAAGTGGTTAATATTGCGGAAAAATCTTCTAAAGTTAATACTGTTGAAATAGAAGAAATATTAAAAAAGAAATAATTTTTAAATTTTTGCTTGCGTTATTTAAAACATTAATGTATAAGTGCGTTAATTTGTTGGATTTAGTTTAATTTTAGGGAGTTTTTAAGATGAAAAAAGGAATTCATCCTGATTATCACGAGATTACTTATGTTATGACCGATGGTCAAAAGTATACTACTCGTTCTACATTAGGTAAAGCCGGTGATGTTATCAATTTGGAAGTTGATCCGAAATCTCATCCGGTTTGGACCGGCGTTCGTCGTTTGGTTGATACCGGTGGTCAGTTATCAAAGTTTAAGAACAAATTTGGTGCTTTCGGACTTTCTAATACCGATGCGCAATAATCTGCTTTATTTATGATTTATTAACCTGCACTTGATATTATGAGTGCAGGTTTTTTTATAGATTCGAGGTTGACAGACCATGACTAAAGTAGCGCATTATGAAGTTTATGCTGATTCCGGCGATGGTTGGCAGTTGTTGGAGCGCTTTGCTACGGAACAACGTTCGCAGGCCTATCAACTGGCAAAAGAGAGCGAATCTGCGTCGCATAAAGTTAAAATCATTCGCGAAACTTTTGAGTTGGAAGATAATACTTATACCGAAACCGTTGAATATGTGAGTAATTTGAGCAAGAAAAAAGGATCGCGTAAAAGTTTAGGCACTATTGATTATCAGAAATCATCAAGTGAAGTTGTTCAGGATATTGCCGATAGTCGGCGCAATATATACAAAGCAATCATAAAATTTATTGCTCTGATTATCATCAGTTTGATTTTTGCCAATATTTTCGTAAGTTTATTGTTCCCGATTATAGAGACTTTTACTGAGGGTAAAGATAATCAAACTTTAATGTTTTTTGTATTCTTTGTGGTTTTTTTGGCCATGGCGATACCTTTAGTATTAAAAAATATTCCGTGGTATATCTTTTTGCCACAAGAAAAAAACGAAAATGAAGAAGTTAAAGAAGAACGATTTTTTGATCACGCCAAAACTTTAGTAAAGGCTTATAACATCAATGGAAATCCGCAAAAAATGGTTGCCGGATCGTATCCGGATGCTCCGCTAGAATATAAGCAGTATCTGGTTTATTATTTGAGCGAAATATTATCGAATTTGAATGTGCGGACGGCTTTGCAAAAGCAATTTTCACGTATGGGAGTAAAATTATTGGTATTCGGCGGATGTTTGGAACTGGCAAGATACGGCGGTTTGAAACTTACCGAGGCTAACTCAATTCTTTATGAAGCTTTTCGGATTATTGACGGGCAAGATACCGATTTGGAAAAATTTTATGAAGCAAAACAAAGTTTCAGCGATAATAAGGTGGCGATTTATTTGACCGGAATCGGAGCATTTTTAATGCATCAGATTATTACCGACCAAAAATTGTATACTAAAATTTTAAACAGTGCTTTTGATCGTTGGGAGAGATTAAATCGCAGCGAATCGGAAAACGAGGCAACCCAGGAAGGCCCGACCGAAGCAATTGAAAATAATGTTTTGAAATGCCGGGTGCATATCAAAAGCGATTTAAAATTTTTGGATTCGTCATTACCCGAACAAGAGAAGATTGCTACCGATACAAGTGCTTCGATTCGTGCAATAACCGCTAATTTGGCGCAAAAATATGAAGGTTATGATGTTGTTGAAGGCAGCGGTATAACCTCGGTTGATTTTGTTTCTGTGGTTGAGGCGGTGAAGTTTGCCGGCGAATGTTTAAAAGAAATTGCTTTGTGCCTAGATGACGGGCAAGAAGAAAAAATGATTTTACGGACGTGTAGTGTGATAATCCCATTGGACGGAAGCCCGAATGATGATGCCTACATCAGAGATGTATTTGAACATGTTTACAGCAATGAAATTGTGTTAACCAAAACAGTGGCGGATGCAATTGACGGATATGAAAAAGAATATTTAGGCGATAAGGAATTAAAAAATTCCGTAACCTCGGTAGAACTTTATAAATTGAAATATTAATACGCTTATTTATTAAAAAAAACCTTGTATTTCTGCATAAACGCGTTAGACTAGCCGGTAGTTGGTTATAAACTTTACGGAAAGGATAAATGATATGACAGCACCTTTGATGCCGCGTGCAACAGCGGTTTGGTTGGTTGAAAACACTACTTTGACTTTTCGCCAGATTTCAAATTTTTGTGAGATTCATGAGTTGGAAATTCAAGCTATGGCTGACGGCGATGTCGGAAGCAATATCAGAGGAATTTCGCCGATTGACAACGGTCAGTTGACTTGGAAAGAAATTCATCGTTGCGAAAAGGATATTGCCGCTAATTTACAGGGTGAAGAATTAGAGTGTAATGCCAAATTGCGCAATTTGAAAGCCAAGAAGTTGTTATCACCGTCGCAACGCCAAGAAAAACCCAATGCGATTTTGTGGATGGTTAAAAATTGCCCGACAGTTAAAGACAGCTTGATTTGCAAATTGCTCGGCACTACAAAGACTACGATTGATGCTATTCGTAAAGGAACTCACCGCGATATGGCTAATTTGCGGGCGAAAGATCCGGTTTCAATCGGTTTGTGCAGTGAGAAAGATATTGATAATGCGATAGTTGCTTCGCAACCCAAGCCCAAAGCCGAAAAGGTGAAGAAAGTTAAAAAGGTTGCTAAAAAGACAACTAAGAAGACTACGAAAAAGGCAACGAAAAAAACAACAGTTAAGAAGACAGTAAAGAAAACTGCGGCTAAAAAGACGACAGCAAAAAAAGCAACAGCGAAAAAGGCTACGGTTAAGAAAACGACAGCGAAAAAGGCTACGGTTAAGAAAACGACAGCGAAGAAGACTGTAGCTAAAAAAGCTGCGGCT
>CAMOLN010000092.1 GCA_946618745.1 uncultured Alphaproteobacteria bacterium
TCAGGAAATGGACTCTTTTGAAGTTGATAAAGAGAGCACTAAATAACAGAGCTTTTGATTATATGCCGGAGATAGTTGGTAGATGACAGCGGAAGAAGATCAGTCGCAAGATAAGAGCAATGAAGCTTCAATCGAATCGATAGAAGCGACTGATGAAGATGTTGCCCAAAAAAAAGAAGAAGAAAAAATATCCAACGAACAACTATCCATAACCGAAAAATATTTTTCAAACGGCAATAAATTATTGACTTTACCCGGAATGTCGCTAGCTATCAATGACGACACACGTCGATTGTTGGCTCTTTTTTCGGATGGAAGATTTTTGGTCGGTGAGACGCATAAGTTTGACGGACGTGTTTTAAGCTTTGAGGTATTAGTAAGACGTAAGAAACTCCCTATATCCAAACCGATTTATGTTTCACAAAATGAAATAAATGCAGTTTATTCTATTGGTGAACGTGCACAAATAGCAACCGAAGCGGCTGATGATTCGGTTCTTGATCAGTTGCAAATGCAAAAGGACTTTGTAAACATTATTGCTCAAGCAGCAGCACAAAAAGTATCAGACGTTCACGTTGTTGTTGCCGACAGTTCGCAAATATTATTCCGCGTCAATGGTATGATGAAAGTTGAAATGGAATATGGTAAAGAATGGGGAGAGTCATTTGTTCGTGCGGCTTTTGCTTCTGCGGATATTTCAGATTCAAACTACGCTCAAAATGAGTTCCAAGGTGCACAAAAGTTGGGATCTACCCCCTTGCGCGGATCTAAAGGTAAATTGATGTTACCTCATAATGTATTGGCTATACGTTTACAATTTAATCCCATAGCTTTCGGTTCGCAATATTTGGTTATGCGTTTACTATATGCCGATGATAATCCCGATGGCTCAGGTGATTTGGCTTCGTTGGGATTTGGTGCTTACGAGGAAGATCTGTTTTATAGATTACGTGCTGTTCCGGTGGGAATGAGTATTGTTGCAGGGCCTACCGGATCCGGTAAGTCGACAACTTTGCAACGTAATATGATAAAATTATTGCAAGAAAAAAATTATGAGCTGAATTTATTGACCGTGGAGGATCCTCCCGAGTATCCCATTCCCGGCGCAAGGCAGATGCCTGTAACCAATGCTAATACAGAAGAAGAAAAAGCTGAACAATTTACTAAAGCTTTGTCAGCAGCACTTCGTTCCGATCCTGATATTATTATGGTTGGAGAGATTCGTGCTTTGGCTGCGGCTCAACTTACTTTCCAAGGAGCTCTTTCGGGACACGGAATGTGGTCAACTTTACACGCCAACTCGGCTCCAGCAATTATTAACCGTTTTCGTGATATGGGAGTTGAAACATTTAAATTGCTTGATCCTGAGCTTATAAAAGGTTTGATTTCGCAACGTTTGTTCAGAAAACTTTGCCCTCACTGCAGAAAACTAGCACGAGAGCGTGGAAATGATCCTTCTGTTCAAAGATTGAAAGTTGCTTTAGGTGATTTTGGTATGGAAAATGCCTATGTACGCGGAGAAGGTTGTAAGATGTGTAACGGAACCGGTATTAAGGGACGTATGTGTGTTCCGGAAATAATATTGCCTGATGCGACTTTTTTACAATTGATGATAACTGGTGAAACTCGAAAAGCTATCGATTATTGGACATCAGATTTAAATGGTCGCACCTTAAAGGAGGCCGCCATTGAAAGAATGCTTAAAGGTTATATTGATTTAGATGAAGTAGAACGTTGGTGCGGATTATTGGATCAACGTCCGGTATATTAGTTGAGGAAAAAAATATGGCTGATAATGAAGTAAAAAAGAAAACAAATAAATCTTTGCAAAATGCCATGCGCAAATTCAATGCTGCGGAAGAATATTATGCTAAATTCATGATTGCTTTCGCAGGTAAAACTCGTTTGAAATTATATAAAAAAATAGCGTCATTAATGAGAAACCGTTTCTCGTTAATGGATGCTTTAGATATGTTGCATGATACGGCTTCAAATGGAGGGAAAAACCCCGGTGAACCTTTGGCCATAGCTATTGCTTCGTGGGGAAGAGCACTGAATAATGGTAAAACATTTTCAGAAGCATTGAAAGGATGGGCTCCTGATCGCGAAAGACTTATGCTTTCGGTAGGCGATGTTTCTGACTTGGAGAATGCATTATTGAACTTGATAAAAGTTTCCGAGGGTTCAACAAAAATGATTCGTCCGATAGTTGGGGCAATTGCATACCCTGCATTTTTGATGATGATGGCAATATTAATTATTTATGCTATAGGTGTTTATATGGTTCCTCCAATGCAGGATGCTGCGCCTAATGTAAGATGGCGCGGATTGGCCAAACAGTTGGTGGATTTATCGGAGTGGATCAGAGTCAATTGGCTTATTGCATTTTCATCTCTGCCAATAATCATGGGAATTATTTATTTTACCATAAGCATCTGGACCGGAAGAATAAGAGTATTTTTTGATGCAATTCCTCCTTGGTCACTATATAGAATATTTGTCGGTATCAGTTGGCTGTTGTCTTTATCTGCTCTTATTTCCGGAGGAACTCCTATATCTACGGCTATGCGAGCTTTGCGAAGAGATGCCTCCAGATATTTGAAAGAGCGAATAGATAAGACATTAGTCTTTATTAATAACGGTGAAAACTTAGGTCAGGCGTTAGCTAAAACAAAGTTAAATTTTCCCGATGTTGAAATCATAAATGATTTGAAAATTTATTCAGAATTAGATAACTTTGAAGAAGCGTTAAACAATATGGCAAACGATTGGCTTGAGGATTCCGTTGTGATGATTGAGCAAAAAGCCAGTATTTTGAATATGGTAGCTTTGTTGGCAATCGGTGCCGTTATTGCTTGGGCAGTTATGGGAACATTTGATATGCAAGATCAAATTACCAGTAGTATGGGGTAAAACGACAAATGAAGAAAAAAAACAAATTAATTAAATACGCCAAAAGACTCTGGGATAAAATTAAAAGAGGAAGATTTGTAATAATATTAGCCTGTATAGTAGCTATTGTGGTGTTAATGATGTTGTTGGTATTAAAACAACGTAATATAGGAGCTCGCGAGGCCGGTGTGCAAATTGAACAATTGGCTGATGTAATACGCAATCATTATAAATCACGTCCTGATTATTGGGGATTAAGCACTGCAGAAATTATAAAAAGCAAAATATATCCTGAAGATATGACGGTTGTTAACGGCATATTGTTGGGCTATTTTGGTAATTCGGTTGAAGTTGGGATGGATTTTTCCGGAACTCCGGTCATGCCGACAATACGTGACTTTATTATAACTTATCGCAATCTGACAAAAGAACAATGTTCGGCTTTGGCTTCTGATAGGTTTCGCAAATCGTTTTGGTTGGGTATAAAAAATGTTGCGATTATAAACAACAGTTCCGTACATTATTTCGGTTGGGACAATAAAGAATCGGGTTTGCCGATAGATAAAAATAAAGCTACCGAATTGTGTGCAAACGGCGGAGCTGTGTCTTTTAAATTTGAATAATAATTAAATTGATTTACGAGAATTAAGTGCTAATTGGATAGTTCCTTCATCCATATAGTCGAGTTCGGCCCCCATAGGAATTCCTTGAGCTAATGTAGTTATGGTTATTCCTTTGTCCTTAAAACGTGAATTAAGGTAGTGAGAAGTTATTTGCCCATCTATGGTAGCTGGTAAAGCTAAGATGAGTTCGCGAACAGTTTTAGAATCCAGTCTTCGTTCTAAGGAATCAATATTCAAGTCCTCGGGAACTATGCCGTCCATTGCAGAAAGCACACCGCCTAAAACATGATATTTACCCTTGAACTGCGATACTCTTTCCATTGCCCATAAATCTGCTACATCACGCACAACGCAAACTATTCCGTCATCTCGCGACAAAGAAGAACATATCGGACAAGGAGATATTGTATCAAAATTGCCACAAATTTCACAGGTTTTTATATTTTGCGACACTCTGTTCATTGAGTCAATTAATGGTAAAAACTGCTCTTCACGTTTATCTAACAAATGCAAAACTATACGCCTTGCCGAGCGCGAACCTAATGACGGCAGCTTGGATATTTGTTTGATAAGTGTTTCTATATCTTGTCCGGCCATAATTTAATCTTCTAAAATGGTAATTTTAATCCGCCAAGATTAATGCCTTCAGTAACCGAACCGAATGCCGAACTCATTTTGGCATCAGCTTTATTTTGAGCATCATTATAAGCGGCCATTACCAAATCTTCTAAAATTTCAGCCTCATCGGCTTTGATTATTGACGGATCAATCTGAATTTTAGTCATTACAAATTTGCCATTTATGGTAACTTTAACCATACCACCGGCGGATGTTCCCTCAACTTCTTCTTCGGCGAGTTTAGCTTGTTCATCAGCTAATCTTTTTTGCATTTGTTGAGCCTGTTTCATTAAATTTTGAATATTAAGCATTAGTTTTCTTCCTCTATATAGTTATTATAATCAGTAAACAACATTTCCTCTGATGAAGTTTGATCCTCATTATCATTATTAACTTTGCGCACCAAACTATCTATTTTAGCTCCGGAAAATTCTGCCATAATAGCTTTAACCAAAGGCAGTGCTAAAGCATCTTTTTGAAACGACATTGCAGCTAATTCTTCTTTATCGGCCAAGGTTTGTCCTAATGGAGAATCTGTAATGTCAATTTTCCATTTGCGACCGGTATTTTTTTCTAAAAATTGTTGCAAGGATACCCAAAACTCTCGAGTTATTTTATCGTTGGCTGCAACCCGCATTTTACCGAAACTAAAATCAAAAAATGAAATATCATGCTTGATGGAATAACTTAAAATAAGCTCTTTTTGCGCAATCAAATAGTCTGCCAATTCTTCAGGAGTACTGAAAATAACTGCTCCGTCATTATTAACCTCGGCGGAAGAACCTATCTTTTCTTCATTATTGCCGATTAAATCAGAGTTTTTTTTTAAGCCTTCGAGAATCTCATTGGGAGTGGGTAAATTTGCCGAATAAGCAATACGAATCAATATCATATCCAATGCGTCTCGCGGTGATGGCGCAATATTAAGCTCCCCTATTCCTTTAATAGCCATTTGCCACATCTTGGATAATACCGCCATAGGAATCGATGAATAAATTTTGGATATAAAATCTTTCTCATTTTCAGAAAGCGAAGGATCAT
>CAMOLN010000093.1 GCA_946618745.1 uncultured Alphaproteobacteria bacterium
GAAAATGTTGCAGCAATAGATGCGCATGATACACATCTAGGTGCAAAATGGGAAGGTCCTAAACCAATTGAGCAAGCTTTTGATCCTGAAAGTAAAACAGGTGCATTAGCAGCCTCAATTAAGGTTTTCATGGTTACACCGAAAAATATTGAAGATGTCAAGAATTTTATTGATACTGGTAACGTTGATGAGACGATAATGGATAGCTACAGAAAATCTCAACAAGGTATTATTGATAAAGTTAAATCTGGTGATATCAAAACTGAAGTTGTTGGCGGTGTAGCCTATGTAGAAACAACATTGCCTTGTGCTACAAATGTTGGTTATACTCTTGCTCCGGTAGTTGTTGCAATCAATCCAGCAATGCGTACCCCCGATGGAACAACTTATCGCAAAGTTAGTATTTGCCAACATGAAGCAGGATATGCAGACTTAGGAATAGTTAAAAACGAATTATCTGCAACGGAACTTTGTTGGGGTGGAAATGGGGAAATTATTGGTTCTCCGCAAGGACAAGATTGCACACTAGAATTATCTGAGATTAAAGAGTCAGTATATGCTAATTTAACACCAGAATACAAATCCAAAGTAACCTCTCGTAGCGTTAATACTAACGCCGGAAAAGGAATGGGTGATTAATGTAATGATTTCGGGGCTGATAAAAAATATCAGCCCTTTTTTTAAATGGCAAAGCTAACTAGCTCTTAAGTCGTTTAATCATCACATCAATTTGCTCTTTTGTGCTGCCTTTTGCATTAAAAAAATACCACCGATTATGCAATCGGTGGTATTATAAGGAGACGAATTTTTATCTTATTAGTAATATACCCAAGTGATTGAATTAGTTTCATCATCACATAACCCATCATCATTAATCTTACTTAAAGTAACCGGCAAATTGGCTATGTTATAAGATTTAGCATCATCGCCGCTTGTTGTTCCTGCCATTTTGGTTAATCCGTCGGCGCCCCAGTCAGAAGTGGCTAAAGAACGGCAGGCTTCTTTACCTAAACCGGTAACGGTGATGTAAAAATAAGTTCCATCTGTTTCATCATTTTCTTGATTTTCGGTTCCATGAGTATCATCAGCCAAACCTGTGGTAGAGCTTACAAAAACTTTGCCGCCGAAAGTGCCGTATAAAGTCTTTTTATCTGATCCTACCATTTCATTAGGCGCAAGATTATATTCAGCGACTGATTTCGAGTTTAAACCTTTATAACTTGGCGAGGTTGCATAAGCAGTTCGGATGTTCATCAATAACATGGTTATTTGGTCTTGAGCTTTAGTGAGCTTATATTTGGCCATCGCCTTAGAATATCCGGATATACCGCCTACCGACAAAACACCGATAATCGCCAGCACACCCAGCATTTCTATCATCGATCGACCGCTTTGGTTGTTTTTGTTAAGTATTGTCATTGTTCCTCTCCTTATAAAAGTTGTTTGCTTTATAACTTCATATTACTATATTTCTAAACATCTGACAATCCTCTCTTTAGGCATATATCTTTAGTTATAATAGCCTTTTATACACTGATTTATATGATAGATTCAGTATATCGATATTATTTCTGTAAATAAAAAAATATATTGATATTGACGTTACCGTTTTTGCTGATTATAATCATTGATCATTTGAAAAAGGGTTGTGATAATGGCAGGAAGAACTAAAAAAGTTATTAAAAAGGTTATTTCGTGGTCGGGCTTGTTTTTTTTCTGCCTGGCTGCATATATGCTGTATCATCAGCTGTCCAAATACAGTCTTGCCGATATTAAAGATGCTTTGGTCTCGATTCCTGCTCACAATTTATTGTTAGCTTGTGCTGCCTCCATCGGCGGTTATGTGGCACTGTCTTCTTATGATTTTTTAGCCTTGAAATATATCAAACGCAAATTGGCGGCTTGGAAATGGATTTTGACCGGTTTTATCGGTTTTTCGGTAAGTAATAATGCTGGACACGCTATTGTTTCCGGTGGCACGATTCGTTATCGTATGTATACCCGTTGGCGTTTCAAAGGGAGCGAAATTGTCCGTATGGTAACTTTTTCCGGCTTTACCTATCTTATTGCGTGTTTTTTCTTAATAATTGTCGGTTATTTAATAACTCCCGATCATGCCTTTGGCGATGGTTCGGTTTCCAAACTCACTACCCAAATCACTGCTTTGGTTTCTTTAATTGGGTTATTGGGTTATTTTGCCTTGAGTATTTGGGCTAAAAAACCGTTGATAATCAAGGGAATTGAATTTAAAATGCCAAGTCCGCAGATGGTGTTGGCGCAAGTGTTTATCGGTGGAGCTGACATTTTAATGGCTTCAATGGTGCTTTATTTTGCTCTGATAGCCTTTATTGATATTCCTTTTCAAACTTTTATCGGTGTTTTCATTATCGCCAATGTTTTAGGAACATTTTCTCAGGTTCCCGGAGGGTTGGGGGTATTTGAAGGTTTGTTTATGTATATTATTCCCGGAGATCACAATCGAGCGATGTTGTTTGGGGCATTGCTTGCTTATCGCATAATTTATTATCTGTTGCCGTTGGTAATATCCGGTATTATGCTCTTTAGTTATGAGTGGTATGTCAGCAAAAAGAACAAAAAGAAAATGGAACGCATTAAGGTTTTCCGTTTGCAAAATATTAATGCTAAAGGGGAGCTTGAGCCTCAATTGAACAAAAGAAAATAATTGATGAATTTTTAATATTTATATAATAAAATTCCTCTCAAGATTTATTGTATAATAATCCATGAGGAATTTTTGTTATGTTACTACATTTGCTTATAAATACATTAATTGTAGGTTCGGGTTATGCCTTGGTAGCAATGGCTTTTCGCCTTATGAATTCGGTTTCTCCGTTTTTTAACATGACCATCGGTGCAGTTGCCGTATTGGGAGGATACACTGCTTACTGGCTGTTGGGATTAGGTTTTCCCTTTTGGCTTGTTGTGACCATATCCTTGGCTGCCAGTGCCGCATTTTCCGGAGCTTTGGAACTTTTGATTTATACTCCCATGCGTAAGCATGGTGCGTCATCAATGGTTTTGATGGTAGCTTCTTTGGGCGTTTATACTATTTTTGAGTCGGTGATTCACCTTCTTTTCGGCTCACAATATTTCACTTTGGGTAATGTCGGGCAATCCAATATGATAAATTTAGGTTTTACCGAGGTTCCTTTGGTGCAGTTATTGAGTATCATTTTCAGTTTTGTGATTTGCATTTTCTTGAATTATTTTTTGCATCATACTTTTATGGGTAAAAAGATTCGCGCGGTTAATGACAGTGCAGACCTTGCTAACATTATCGGGTTAAAGAATAACCGGATTATTTTAATCGTATCGGTAATGACCGGTTTGGTATTGGGTGTGGACGGACTTTTGGTCGGTTATGATACCGGATTAGAGCCGACCATGGGATTTAACTTGTTGTTCAAGGGTATGATCGGCGCGATTATCGGTGGCACAGCGAGTTTAAACGGCGCATTTTTCGGAGCAATGTTCTTGGCATTTTCCGAAAATGTCGGTGTGGCATTATTCGCATCCGAATGGCGTGATTTGATAGCTTTTGTTATCTTTATTGTCTTCTTGTCTTTCCGCCCGCAAGGCATCTTCCAAAAGAAAGGGGAATGAAATACAACAATGTCATTGCGAGGAGCGTTAGCGACGCGGCAATCTCGGCAAATTTTATAGAATAGGAGTGAAACATGAAAAAAACATTATTGACATTATGCATGATTTTAGGTCTGGCGGCTTGCGGTGATAAAGCACAAGAGCAACAAGATAGTACACAGCCGATAATTAAAATAGGTGCTATTCTTCCGTTAACCGGTGGCGCAGCCCAGTTAGGTGAGGGTGCCAAAAATGGTGCAATTATGGCACTTGAGCAGCTTAATAAAAACTCAGATAATCACTATAAATATGAATTGATTATTGAGGATATAGGTCTTTCTCCCAGTAAAACTTTACCTGTATATTCTAAGATGATACAGTTAGATAAAGTTGCAGGATTGGTGTCATTTAATACTGCCGCCGGAAAAATAATTAAACCTTTGGCTTCCAAAGACAAAGTTCTCCATTTGTCATCAGCAGCCGACAATACTATCAGTGACAAAACTTTCAACTATGTCAACAGTTATTCCTTAAAAGAAACTTCAAATCGTTTGGTTGAATATATGAAAGCCAATCAAATGAAAACCATAAGTTTGGTTGTATTTAACCATCTTTCAACCGAGCCGATAGTGCAAGCTTTAGAGCCGGTTTTGCGTGACAATGATATAGAAATTTTATCAATCGATCGTTTCAATACGGAACAACGCGATTTTAAGATGGAAGCCTTAAAAATAAAAGAGCTTAATCCTGATATGGTTTTTGTGCATTTGGTTGAGCCGGTTTTAACCTTATTCCCCAAACAATTATTACAAGATGGTTATAAAGGTAAACTCAGTTCATTTTTGATGTTTGCATACAGTGCCAACCCTATATTGTTTGAAGGACAGCCTTTTGTTGATTTGCGAGAAGGCAGTGATGATTTTAATCAAGAATATAAACAAAGATTTGGCGTTGATGCTCAGGCAGCCAGCATCAATACTTATGATAACGTGATGTTAATCGCCGAATTTATCGAGAAAAACGGATCGCCTAAAGATGTGGCAACTGATAAAATTTATGAGGCAATGCAAAATGTTGTCAGTAATTATAAAAGCCCCCGAGGTGAATTGATGCTTGATGACGGTTTGGTTTATTCAAATACCACTATCAAAACAATTAAAGATGGTCGTTCAGTAGCAGTAGAGGAATAAAACTATGGAATACATCATTAATTTATCGATTTTATTTTGTATATACGGAATTTTGGCCTTGTCGTTGAATATGGTCATCGGCATGAGCGGCTTGGTATCTTTGGCACAAGCGGCATTTTACGGTATCGGAGCCTATGCTACGGCGATTGGTATGACGCAATTGGGTTTAGAATTTTTCTCTTCCATATTGCTCGGCATGGCCATCAATATCGCAATAGCCTTTGTCGTCGGTAAAATCTTGTCGCGCTTCCAGTATGATTATTACGCTATTGTTTCCGCCGGTCTTTCCGTGATTGTTTTTGCCGTGTTGCTGAATTGGAAAGAAGTTACCAACGGTGCTTTGGGCATTTACGGTATCGGCAAAC
>CAMOLN010000094.1 GCA_946618745.1 uncultured Alphaproteobacteria bacterium
ATATTGCGGATAGTTTTTAGTGATGCCTTGTGATTTATATTGGTCAATAATAGCATTCTCTCGATTGTTACGCGCCAAGTTATAATACAAAGTATCTTGAAGATTAAAACCGCTATGGTTAACCCCATAACTATCAATACGATTATCGCCCATTTGATAACCTAAGGGCGATGTATAACTTTTATACATTTGCATTTTATTTTTCCTTTCTATAAAAAAAAGAGCCTTGAAATTTTTCAAAGCTCTTCGGTTATATAAAAAAATATGGCGAAAAACAGGCATAAAAAAATCCCGCCATTTTCATGACGGGATTTTAACCCACTTTCTCACCATACCAATTTTTCTAACACCTCTCGTCGCAAAAGTCAATACAGGCACTTAAAATATTCCCCAAAAGTTGATATTTTAGGGGTTTTAACTTTTTTATTTAGTGAATTAAAAATTCCTATGATAAATTTTTTATCAACTAAAAGTTATACTACTTTAATTCATCAGCGAATCATGTCACTTTAATTTTCTTTTGTTAATTCGGCTAACACTTCTTTTTTCAGTGTAACATTATCAACTTTACCGGTCGCTGAAGTAGGAATTTTATCCTTGTACAGAATAACGCGCGGCATATAAAGTTCGGGATAACCGTTTTGCCTGATAAAATCATGCAACATATCCGAAGTCAGGCTCGGCTCGTTGGTAACCACCACTATTTGCTCGCCTTTGTTTTCATGCGGAACAGCCACCACACCGCAACAAAATTCATCTTTACCTTCAAAAGCCTTGCAAATCATATTTTCAACTGCTTTCAGCGATACCATTTCGCCGCCGATTTTAGCAAAGCGTTTAATCCTGTCTTTAATCTTGATAAAGCCGATATCATCAACTTCCACCACATCACCGGTATGATACCATCCGTTGTGCGGCGGTACCAATACACCGGGGTTATCAGCCAAAATATATCCCGCCATAACATTCGGCCCTTTTACTACCAACTCGCCGCCTTCGGCAATACCGTCAACTTCTTCCAAACGATATTCCATGCCGGGGCAAAGTTTACCGATAGTGCCGAATTTGTTAAACACCATATTATTTCCGGCAACGGCAGGTGAACATTCGGTTGTTCCGTATGCTTCCATAAGTCTTGCGCCCAACCTTTCATTAAGCAAATTACGTGTATCCAGTTTAACCCCTTCGGCTCCGGCATAGCACAAACGCAACGATCCGAAATCAAGCGGATGCGCAATCTTGGCATAACTACGGAAAAATGTATCGGTTCCGATCATTACCGTAGCATTCAACTCATAAAGCAAATCACTGATAACACGAAAATGCAAAGGTGAGGGGTATAAGAAAACTTTTGCTCCTTGATACAAAGCATACAAAGTTCCCAAAACCAAGCCGAAACTATGGAAAATCGGCATTGAATTAAGCACCACATCACTCTTATTCAAGGTTTCAAAAGATGCAATTTGCCATACATTGGAAATAACATTGCGATTTGATAATACCACAGCTTTCGGTGCGCCTTCAGAACCTGAAGTAAACAGAATTACCGCGCGGTCATCTGCCGTTGCTTTATAAGGCACATATTTAATTTTATATTGCAACAAGGCCAATAATTTTGCCGGCAACGAAATACTTTTTCCCACTTCTTCCAAATAAATCACTTTTGTTCCGTTATCTTCTATTGCCTTGATAACATCTTCCAAATTGGCCTTTTTAATAAACATTTTCGAAGTGATAACTTTCTTTACCAAAGTTGTGTTAATTCCGCTGACAATATTTTGCGCTCCGGCACTGAAATTGAGCATAACCGGAACTTGTCCGTAAGCATTAAGCCCGAAAAATGTGCAAATAGCCGCTACCGAGTTTGGCAGCAAAATCCCCAAAGATTCCTGATGAGTTGACATTTTGTGAAAATATCTTCCCAAAACATAACTGCCCAGCATAATATCCTTAAAACTCTTCGGCTTACGAGTAATATCTTCCAATACTTTCGGACGAATTAAACCGAAACATTTTTTAGCATGAACTTTAGCCGCTTTAATCAGCTGAGTAAATACGGTCATTTTAGGATCATACATTGACTCAAACATCATCTGCCGCATAATCATATAAATCTCGTTAGAAATATGATTACGCACATGCCGCAAATTATCTTTCAATTTCAGCGGTCTGGGTTTTTCAACTACAATCTTTACTTTAGGAAAATAGCGATGCGGCAATCTTCCTCCTGTCTTAGAGAAAAAGTGGCAATATTGCAAACCGTTAATCCAAATCGGAATAATCGGAGAGTCGGTCTTGTCGGCAATCAATCCGGCAGATTCATAAATCTTCATAATATTACCGTTGGTAGTCATTCTTCCTTCCGGAAAAATAACGCATAATCTTCCCGAAGCAACTTTAGCAATTAATTGTTTCAAATCGGGAACATCTAAATTGCCGTATTCCATAACATCGGCTTTTTTCATAAAGAAACGTATCCACGGATTACGATAAAGCTGTCCGTGCAAAGCAAAAATAGGATTCCCCGGCAAAAAGGCAAACAAAATTATCGGATCAATATAAGAAACATGATTGGATATATAAACGCCTTTATTAGGCAAATCATCAATATTAAAGCGCATTTCAAAACGAACTTTAAATAGCTTAAACATACATCTCAAACAAAAACGTACCAAATTTCGCATAACTTTGTCCTCAATATCTAAATTAATTTTGCGCTATAAATAGCTCATTTGATAACTGATGTAAAGTAGGCACTTTAGAGAAACTATTGAATAATTTCGGCTTTACCCCGCCAATCGTAATAATTAGACACATTAAGTTATTGACTTAAACACAACTTTAGCTTGCAACTGTTGATAAATATTATAAAGTCTGCCTCAAACCGGTTGGTTAATCGGTTTTATTTTTTATAAAATTCAGTGAGAAAGAACTATGAAAAAAACAAGTTTATACGCTCTGCTGCTCGGTGCAGCTTTAATCCCTGCCGATGCTTATGCCGGTGGTTTTCAATTATCCGAATATTCAGCCTCAACTATCGGGCGTGCCTTTGCCGGCACCGGTGTCGCAGGTGATGATTATTCGGCTGTGGCTTATAATCCTGCCGCCATGACCTTAAAAAATACCGGTATGCAGGCCGTTGCCACTTATTTCAAATTACGCGGTCACGCCTACAATCTTGATGAGCCCGGAAAAGATGAAGGTCTGTTATCAACCAAGGTAACTGTTCCGGCCTTTTTTGCTCAATATAAAATAAATGATCAATGGCATATCGGTGCCGGTGTTTATGTTCCTTTCGGTTTAGGTACCAATTGGAAAGGTCGCTGGTTTGGTGATACCGAAGCTACCGATTCGATTATCGAAGATGTAAACTATAATTTATCGGTTGCCTATAAAGCCACTGATAAATTGTCTTTGGGTGTATCGGTTATTGCCGATGCCATGCACGCCGAGTTGACTAACTATTCGGCTCGAAATCCGGCTTTGTATTCTATGATGGAAGCCGATAGCTTTAATGTTATTTGGCAAGCCGGTCTTATGTATGAATTTAACAAGAATACCCGCTTCGGCTTGTCTTATCGTCCGAAATCTGCTCAAGATTTGCATGGCGACCACGATATCAGCCCCGTTGGCATGAATGGTCGTGTTCATACTCGGTTGACTTTACCGGAATATGCCAATGCTTCAATTTATCACAAATTGAATGACAGTGTTGCTTTGATGGCCGGCGCACGTTGGACTCGTTGGAGCAGGTTTAAAACCTTGGATATATGGTCAACAGCTAATCAGACAGGTGCTGATGCTTCAACCGGTGCGGTTGACGAAGGTTGGAAAGATGTTTGGATGTTATCACTCGGTGCCGATTGGTATGTCAATGACCGGTGGACCTTACGTGGCGGTATTGCTTGGGATGAAAGCCCGGTTAAAGATTCTAATCACCGCACTGCCCGTATTCCCGATAGCAGTCGTGTAATCTTATCGGTAGGTGCCAGCTACAAAACCGGTAATTGGACTTGGGATGCCGCTTATTCCCATCTGATTATGCAAAAACATGATGGTTATCGCCAAAATTTTGACTTCCGTCGTGAATTAAATACCGATATGATAAGTTTAGGTGTTCAGTATAATTTCTAAACTTTGTCTGATACCAGAAAAACCGTCGCAGTCAAATCTTGCGGCGGTTTTTTATTGACATTTTTCCAATCAGGCTTTATCGTTAGACAAAATTTAATTATTAATCACAAAACTTATTTATTATGGAAGAAGTAAAAGAAAAAACGCCCCAAGAACAGTTGGATTATTTCTGCGCCAACTGTTGGACGGTTGACGATCCGCATTTGTTATATCAAGCCCTACGGGAGTCATTTATTTCCGACTTACCAAAAGAAAAATATGCGGAAATGATTCCCAAGCTTGTTGGCGCCAGAAAATATTACCGCGACTTGGTTTTCTTGGCGGAAGATCTGTTCAAACTCCTAACGGCTGATGAACAAAAACAAATAAAGTTTAACGGCTATTCTCCGGACAGTCTGGATGAAAAGGTGATTGCCATCACCACAGCCGAATACCTGTGGCGAAAAAACCACAATCAGCCCTGTAAACTCTACCATAAGGGGGGATTCGAGCGCCCTGTGTATGTGGAAGATTTTCAGGCTGTTGAAGCCATAATGGAGATGCTGATGCTATCCGATTCATCGGCACTTATTATGGCCTAAAATGGTCTGAAAAACAAAAAGGACTATCCCGACGGACAGTCCTTTTTTTGTAATTAAAATCTTCTTTGTTGATTATAATAGTTCTGTTGTGTATCCGAAGTTGTTTCAATACTATGCCGGATAATTTCCTCGGTTTGTGCTTTAATCCACCAAGGCGCATAAACTTTCTTAAATACCACTTTTGATGTCCCGGTTCCCGAAAAATAGATACTGCCGTAATTCAAAATTTTTCCCATAATTGATTGGCGAACACTCACCGCTTCAATTCGGCTGTTAACCAATTCTTCGGTATGAACATTAAATATACCGATTTTATAAACAACACGATAGTTGGTAACTGCCATTTCCACTGAATAGTTGCGGAAAAATGTATAAACTACTCGTAACACAATCACCCACCATATAACGGTTTCG
>CAMOLN010000095.1 GCA_946618745.1 uncultured Alphaproteobacteria bacterium
TCTTTTCTCGGCTCAACCACATCGCCCATCAGGGTGGCAAAAGTTTCATCTGCCTCTTCCATGTGGTCAATGTGCACTTGCAACAATGATCTTGCCTCCGGATCAAGCGTAGTCTCCCAAAGCTGTTCGGGGTTCATCTCGCCCAATCCTTTATAGCGTTGAATGGTAATACCTTTCTTTCCGGCTGCCATAATCGCATCCACAAAAGTAACCGGACCGCTGATTTTAAGTTCAACTCCTTGTTTAGAAGTAAGTGTTGAAATATCCGAGAAAGTATCTGCCAAAACATTATGTAATCCGTTCAAAGCCTCAACTTCCTGCATCTCCAAAATATTCTTACCGATTATATGTTTCTCGGTAACTCCTCGCAGTGTCCGCTCAAATAATATCGTGCCGTCATCTTGCATTGCGGCTTTCCAACCGCGATCATATTCGGCCTCCAACTCATCCAAACGAGCAGTCAATTTATCCAGCTGCGGTTGTGGATTGGCCGATGACAAAAATTCCGGCGCGAATAAGCCGTAAATTGCCATTTGTTCAACGATTCTCTCCGGCACATTTTTACTCAAATTAGCAATCAATCCGCGCGCCTTACGATTCTTGGCTACCAAATCAACCAAATCAGCACCGGCAATCTGCTCGCCCGACTTCAACACCAAAGTAGCATCATCACAACCGCCGCGAATCAAATAATCGTCCATTTCACGCTCGTTTTTGATATACAAAATCGAATTGCCTTTCTTGACCTTATACAAAGGCGGTTGCGCAATATAAACATAGCCGCGCTCAATCAATTCCGGCATCTGACGATAAAAGAAAGTCAGCAACAAAGTTCTGATATGGCTTCCGTCAACATCGGCATCGGCCATGATAATGATTTTATGATAGCGACATTTGTCCGGATTAAAATCATCACGCCCGATTCCTGTTCCTAAAGCGGTAATAATCGTACCGATTTCAGCCGAATTAAGCATTTTATCAAAACGCGCTCTCTCCACATTAAGAATTTTACCTCTCAGCGGCATAATTGCCTGGTTGCGACGATGACGACCTTGCTTAGCCGATCCGCCCGCGGAATCTCCCTCAACGATAAATACTTCGGACAAAGCCGGATCTTTTTCCTGACAATCAGCCAACTTACCGGGCAGTGATGCAATATCCATTACCCCTTTACGGCGAGTGAGCTCTCTGGCCTTGCGTGCCGCCTCACGAGCAGTTGCTGCTTCCACAATCTTGCCGACAATAATCTTCGCCTCATTGGGGTGCTCATCTAACCACTCTTTAAGTTTATCATTGACAATATTTTCAACTACCGGACGCACCTCGGAAGACACCAATTTATCTTTGGTTTGTGAGGAGAATTTCGGATCAGGCACCTTAACCGATAACACACAGCTTAAACCCTCGCGCATATCATCACCGGTCAAAACAACCTTTTCTTTCTTCAACAAGCCGTTTTCTTGAATATAATTATTAACGCAACGTGTCAAAGCACCTCTGAAACCTGCCAAGTGCGTTCCGCCGTCTTTTTGCGGAATATTATTGGTAAAGCACAACATACTCTCATTATAAGCATTGGTCCATTGCAAAGCTACTTCAACCGTAATATCGTCTTTTTCACCGGACAGCCCGATAATTTCTTCATGCAAAGGAGCTTTCGATTTATTCAAATGTGCTACAAAGGCTTTCAACCCGCCTTCATAATGAAAATCAACTTCTCTCGGCTCGGCTCCGCGATTATCAATCAATTTAAGATAAACCCCGGAGTTCAAAAAGGCCTTTTCTCTGATTGAACGCTCCAAAGTTTCAAAATCAAACTCAGTTTGAGTAAATGTCTCCGGCGAGGGCAAAAATGTAACCTCGGTTCCATGCATATTCGGCGCATCACCTACAACTTTCAAATGTTCGGTAACATTACCATTAGCAAACATTGCCACATGTTCTTTACCCTCACGCCAAATCCGCAATCTCAACCAAGTTGAAAGAGCATTAACCACCGACACACCAACGCCGTGCAAACCACCGGATACTTTATATGAATTATTATCAAACTTACCGCCGGAGTGCAACTCGGTCATAATGACTTCAGCCGCCGAAACGCCCTCTTCCTTGTGCATACCGACCGGAATACCTCGCCCGTTATCACGAATAGTCGCCGATCCGTCCGGGTTTAAAATAACTTCGGTTTTATCGCAATAACCTGCCAAAGCCTCATCAATAGCATTGTCCAACACTTCATAAATCATATGATGCAAACCTGAACCGTCATCAGTATCACCGATATACATTCCCGGTCTTTTGCGAACCGCATCCAAACCCTTCAAAACCTTAATTGAATCCGCGCCATATTCTTTCTCAACGGCGTCTGTAACTTCCGCAGTCATATTATATTCCTTTTACGATTATATCAAATTTAGGTATAAAATATATAGGAAAAAATCCCCTCAATCAACCATAAAATCAAATATTTTCCACAATCTTTAAGTAATTATTTTTTTATTTAATTTACATTGACAAAAATAGACAATCGGAGTATAATCAGCGTATTATTTAGGTTGAGCATTTTTGGGAGATTGGAAAATGGGTAAGCAAAAATTTAAGCAAACACTTAACGGTTTAGGTGAATTGGGAAATTTGAACAATCAACCAGACGAACAAACAGGAACACCCGCACAAGCAACCACCGAATTTTTGCAAGATAATGCTGCCTCAACTCCGGCACAGATACCTCCGGCACCCCCTGCATCCTCTGAAGAAAAACAGGAATCACTTACTACAAGTGCGAATACTCCTAAACCCCAAAAAGGCAAAAATACTCCCCCTAAGCAAAATCCTCGCAACAAGCACCGCAATAATCCCGATTTACCTGTTAAACAATATCAATCAATGCCGATTTTAAAACGATTAGCCTATAAGGGAAAAGTTCGTGATTATGATGCTGTTGCACTGGCATTATTGGCTCGCAACTTAAAGAAGCAACATCCGGAAATGTCTGCCAAAGATATTTTGCAAAATCAAATAGAATTTTATTTGGCTGTCCAAAAAGAAGCCGCAAAATCCGCTCGTGCTTTGGGAGATGGCGAAAAAAGAGCCGAGACGATTAAACATTTACAAGATTTCAGCAAAAAAAAATCAGACGAATTAGTTAAAACTCCTGTAACGCAAGCTATTAATGAAACGATTGATGATATTTATGATTATGTTTACGATTTTCATATGAAATGGCCTGATGGACTTTCACAGAAAAAATATTCTGAAAAACTTAACTGTGTTTCCGAAGGACTTGAACGAAAAAAAACTGCCGACAACGTATCTTTTAGTACTCCGGGTTTTAAAGATAACCAAAGTTTTTTACATCTTGCATTAAATGTTGACCCTGAACCTGAATTATTTGATGAGTTAGTTACATTTGCTGAAAAATATCCCTGCTTGTATATAGCACCGAAAAAATTGCGCGATGTTTATAGCAAACCGGATAGTTTACACATTTGGATATTGCCCGATAATCAAGATGAGGCACAGCGCTTATTGCAAGAAATAGCTAAAAAATACCATCGGAATCGCGGTGATGACGTAGTCATCGGTAAAAAAATCGCTGATGGACTTTTTTATGCTGAGGAAAATCCGAAAGAATATGCCAAATCAGAATTAAAAAACTCGTTTAATAAAACTACAACGCAACTAAACACTATTTTTGAAAATGAGAAAGAGCGAGAAGAAAAAAATCGGCGACATAGAGAAGAAGAAAAAAAGCGCAAAGAGGAAGAACGCAAACAAAGAGAAACTGAAAGACAACAGAAAGAAGAAAAAAAAGAAGAAGAAAAGCGCAAGCCCAAAGAAGCCCCAAAAAAAACAACTATTGATGTAGGAGAATTATCGCCTGTTTCATTGCAAGCAATAAATGCCAACAATAAGCCAGAGCCAGAGCCAAAACCGGAGCCCCAGCCCAATCCGGAGCCGGAGCCGGAGTCAGAGTTAAAACCGAAATCCAATCCGAAACCAGAACTGGAATCAAAGCCCAAAAGAAATAACTTTGGCATAATTGATATTGGCACTAATGCCGCCAAATGCGACCTATTCTTTGGGGATCGAGAAAAACCTTTTGAATCATTACGCAATGAAACTATAAATATTGCTGATGAAGATAGTGTTGTTGATGCAGTAGAGAAATTATTTAATCAAGCAACAAAAGAAAAAGGTATTGAGCCCAAACGCATGTTCGTTGTTGCAACCGAGGGATTACGTGCATCACCTAATTCTGAAAATATTATTCGAAAAATTAATGCCAAAATCAACCGCCAAGTTCATATCATATCACCGGAAAGAGAGGCTTATTATGCTATTCTCGGTGGATTAAATGCTATCCCTGACCGAAAAAATCTCCCTCAATATGTGCTGTTTATTGAAAGTGGTGGAGGATCAACCGAAATATCTTTAGTTAATACCCAGAAGCCAGGAATTCCTGTTATAAGCACAATATCATTGCCTTTGGGAAGTAAAAAACATCTTATTGATAATGATTCGGAAAAAACCCAAAAACTCGTTACCGATAAAATAAAAGAATTTAAGGATAAAATCACTCAAAAGGGTATCAATCTTTCTTCTTTAGGTGTGGTTATTAATTCGGGGACTGCATCGCGCATCTTGTGGAATAAAAATCACAACGACGGAGAAGCATACAATGCCAAGCAAGTCACCAAAAAACGCTATAGTATGTCTTTCGCTGATTTTGGTGAAGAAATTAAAACTTTGCTTAATGATTTGAAGACTGATGAGCAAAAAGTTAAAACTCAGTTTAACTTGTCTGATGATCATATGAGTGGCTTTGCAGGACATGCCTATGTTTTGGATTATATTATGTCCGAATTATCTAATCAATTTTCAAATGACATTAAACAATGCAATGTTCTCTCAACCTATGGTGGTTTAAAAGATGGAGCAATACAAAAAATTGCTTACTTAGATGAAAAAAACAAGTCTCCTGAAGAAATCGAACAGGATATGTTTGGTAAAGAAAGTGAAGAAAATAAAGAAAGTAAAAAAGAAACCCCCTCCAAGCCTATTCTTG
>CAMOLN010000096.1 GCA_946618745.1 uncultured Alphaproteobacteria bacterium
TTATGGATTGTCGCATTTGGGCGACTATGAGGCAACTTTGTTCTCTAAACACAGCCATAATAGAATGTTTGGCGAAAAGTTTGCCCGCGGAGAAGCTTTTGAAAAGTTAGCCGAAGGTGTGCCGACTTTGAAAGCGGTGAAGATTATTGCCGATCAAAACCATATCGATATGCCGATTTGTCAGGCTTTGTATAAGGCTATTTATGAAAAAGCCGATATTAAGAAAACCATCGGCGAATTGTTTGAGCGTCCGTTGAAAAAAGAATTTCAGACGGCTTGCTAGAATAATTAAAGTTGATAAACTTAAACCCCCGAATTGCTTCGGGGGTTTTTGTTTTAACTTTATTATGAAAGGAACCAATAATTTTATTTGACTTCTTCAAAATCGGCGTCAACTACTTTGTCGTCTTTAGGTTGTTCAGATGCACCACCCATATCAGCACCTTGAGCTGCACCTTGAGCAGAAGCATCGGCGGCCTGAGCCTTATACATAGCCTCGCCCAATTTTAAGGAAGCTTGCATAAGTGAGTCGGTCTTTTCTTTGATAACCGAAGCGTCATTGGTTTCCAAAGCTGTTTTCAAAGCATTTAATTCGGTTTCGATTGCTTGCTTATCAGCGGCAGAAATCTTATCGCCATGCTCTTTTAAGGTTTTTTCGGTGGAGTGAACCAAAGCTTCGGCTTGGTTTTTGGCCTCGACCGCCTCTTTCTTTTGCTTATCGGCAGCGGCATTGGCTTCGGCCTCTTTTACCATCTTTTCAATATCGGCATCGCTCAGGCCACCGCTGGCTTGAATGCGAATAGCTTGTTCTTTGTTAGTGGCTTTGTCTTTGGCTGAAACATTAACAATACCGTTAGCATCAATATCAAAAGTAACCTCAATTTGCGGCATACCGCGCGGTGCCGGCGGAATACCTACCAAATCAAACTGTCCGAGCAATTTGTTATCGGCGGCCATTTCACGTTCGCCTTGGAAGACGCGAATAGTAACCGCGGTTTGTCCGTCTTCGGCAGTTGAGAATACTTGAGATTTGCGGGTAGGAATAGTAGTGTTACGGTCAATCAAGCGAGTGAATACGCCACCCAAAGTCTCAATACCCAAAGACAACGGGGTTACATCGAGCAACAATACATCTTTAACATCGCCCATCAAAACACCGCCCTGAATTGCGGCACCGACAGCCACAACTTCATCAGGGTTAACACCTTTATGAGGCTCTTTACCGAAAATTTCTTTAACCTTTTCTTGAACCTTGGGCATTCTGGTCATACCGCCGACTAAGATAACTTCGCTAATATCACCGGCAGAAACTCCGGCATCAGCCATAGCCTTTTTACAAGGCTCAACCGTGCGGTCAATCAAATCTTCAACAATTGACTCTAATTTAGCACGAGTGAGTTTGATATTAAGGTGTTTCGGTCCGGTTGCATCAGCAGTAATAAACGGTAAGTTTACTTCGGTTTGAGTAGTTGATGACAACTCAATCTTAGCTTTTTCAGCGGCTTCTTTTAAGCGTTGCAAAGCTAAACGATCGTTTTTCAAATCAATTCCGGACTCTTTTTTGAACTCATCAGCCAGATAGTTAACCAAACGTTGGTCAAAATCTTCACCACCTAAGAAGGTATCGCCGTTGGTGGATTTAACCTCGAATACGCCGTCACCGATTTCCAAAATCGAAATATCAAAAGTTCCGCCGCCGAGGTCATAAACCGCGATAGTGCCGGTCTTGTTTTTATCCAAACCATAAGCCAGAGCTGCGGCAGTAGGCTCGTTGATAATACGCAAAACCTCTAATCCGGCAATTTTACCGGCATCTTTGGTGGCTTGACGTTGTGAATCGTTAAAATAGGCCGGAACGGTAATAACCGCTTTTTCAATTTTTTCGCCCAGATAGCTCTCGGCATATTCTTTAATTTTTTGCAAAACAATCGCCGAAATTTGTGACGGAGCATATTTTTGGCCTTTAGCTTCAACCCAAGCATCGCCGTTATCGCCTTGGATAATCTTGAAAGGAACAAGCTTTTTATCCTTGGATACTTCGGGCGAATCGTAACGACGTCCGATTAAACGTTTAATGGCAAACAAAGTGTTTTCAGGATTGGTTACCGCCTGACGCTTGGCGGGAAATCCGACTAAACGCTCGTTGTCGGTAAAAGCAACCATTGACGGAGTGGTGCGGGCACCTTCCGAATTTTCCAAAACTTTGGCCTCGCCGCCTTCCATAACCGCAAAGCAGGAGTTGGTGGTTCCAAGGTCAATACCAATAACTTTATTACTCATAATTTATCCCTCTTTCGTTATTAAAAAATCTTATCTGCTAACTTATATAGGAAACGATTTTTATAGGTGCAAGAGAGAGGGGGATTTTTTTTGAGTTTTTTTATAAGAAAATTTGAATAGCTGGGAAAAAAGAAAGAGCATTGAGTCCCCGCGGGGCCAATGCTCTTGTATTTTTAACATTGTTTATTTCTTAGCTCGACTCCCGCATAAACAGGTTTGCAGGAAATCTGATTGTTTCCCAAAATGGAGAGAATACACTCTACAGTTTCAGGAAACCCATGCCTTGCGGCATTTTTGTCGTGGCTAGTGTTTTGTAAGACCAGGGCATAACAGCTTGGATAAGCATTGTTACGGCCACGACGACATACGAGGGCAAATCCAGTTTCCAAAATTTGCAAACCATGCTTTAGTGCATAGTCTTGCAATCTTTGTTTTTGGCGCGCTCGTACGTCACTTGGAACATCTGACCTGTCCATAGTTTTTGGGTTGAGATTTTTTTATCCGAAAAATGCGAAAAGGTGTCTCAAGCCTTTTTTTATTTATATATTAATAATTTTTGTCAAATATGTTTTAGCATAAGCGACTCGTTTTGGCAAGAATTTTATTAAAGTTATTTAGAAAAATATTACCGGCTTGTTGAAGGTGGCAGAAAACCTTCAATCAAGCCGGTGAGATATATATGGAAGAGAGAAAAAAATCCTCAAATTAACAAGCATCGATCAGCGAAATCTTATAAAAAGATTTAGGCCTCGATGGTTGTAAAAGTGCCGCCCGAAAAATTGGATAAAGGACCTAGTAAAGACAACTTTAAGGACAGCACTTTGTATTTATAATTTCATAATAGGACTTTCATAGCGCCCTATAGAACATCTTTTTTTAGAATTGTCAATATATTTATTTTTCTTCGCCTTCAGCGATGATTCCTTTAATCAACAAAAAGCGAGGTGTGCGGCCGTTAAAGGCATTTATTTTTTTTGCTAAAGCAATTGTTTCTTCATCCATAATTTCAACAAAAGCCGGCTTATTCTTTTTATCTGATGCAGCCTTAGAAGTTTCGGCCTCCTGTTCCTTATCTTTATCAATTTTGATTTCGGCAGGTGCTTGCATTATTTTAGATAAGATGTCTTGAGTTTCTTTAGAACGGCGATTGGTAAAAACAACATTTTGTTTATTGGTCGGCAACATCGCCAAAACTTTTTCCAGATTCTCAAGTTGTTTATTCTTCTTAATAAGGTTAATGTCGTCAACTACCAAAATGTCAACCTGGCTTAAATCAACTTTGGAACCATCGGCTACTTCCAACAACAAATCCGGAGCACCGATAATTACATTAGCCTCGTCAGCAGACATATCATCGCCTTCTTTGATGGCGGCGCCATTTATTTCGTGATATTTGTTAAAAATCGCGAGACAATCCGAAGTTTTAACAGCCATTTGCGAGTTGGCAGTTATAATCAATATATTTTTGGCTTTTTTAGCATTGATAATATCTAACAATGGCAAAACATAAGACATTGTTTTGCCGCAACGGGCCGGAGCAATGGTAAAAATATCACGACCGGAAAGAATCGCCGGTATTACATCAGCTTGAACCGTTGTCGGAGTGGTAATACCATATTCATCAATAGCTTGAACTGTTTGTTCACTTAAACCTAACTCTCTGAAATTCATATTATTTTCCTTTTTTTATTAAACTCTGCCGTAAATATCCTCAAAACGCTCTATATCATCTTCATCAAGAAAATCACCGGTTTGAACCTCAATAAAGGTTAAATTGTGTGACGAATCGTTTTGAATGCGATGTTTGGTTTCAACCGGAATATAAACAGCGTCATCTTTTTTTACATTTATTTTTTTATCACCCAAGGTTACGATACCTTCCCCCTCGGCTATAATCCAGTGCTCTGCTCGATGATGGTGTAATTGCAATGATAATTGAGCATGGGGGTTAACGCAAATTTTTTTGGCACAGTAACCGGCCGAAGTTTCCAAAACTTCCCAAGTTCCCCAAGGACGTTTATCCGATGATCCTTTTTGATATGTTGTAGTCATTTTTATTCCTTGATAAATTTTGTTTTTCACTTGATGTATATGAATATAGATAATATAAGTAAAAACGCAAGGCAAAAAAAAGCAAATGGTAAAAAAGCATGAATTCGCCCATGATCAATAAAGCTGCCCAAATGGCTGATCTGTTGAAAAAGATAGTCAACAGCAAGCTTAGCGTGTCTAAAAAAATGGACAAGGCTATGAAGATGATTGCCGAAAAAATGGAAGTTGACGGAGCAGCGTGTTATTTAGCTATTGATGATAATTATATTGAAATGTTTGCCTCGTACGGTTTCAGCAACAAACTTAACAATAATATTGCCTTAAAGGTTGGCGAAGGTATCATCGGGAGAATTGCTCAATCAAAAAGAACTTTCAGCACAGATAATATGTGGGAAGATCCCGATTTTCTTCATAGAGAAGGTGTTGAAGAAGAACAATACAAGGGGTTTTTGGGAGTGCCGATGATTCATTGGGGAATCGCTATCGGCGTGCTATGTTTATACAGACGCAATGCTCAGGATTTCAGACGTTCTGAAATCGGAGTAATGGAAACCTTGGCAATGCCTTTTGCAGAATGGACTGCTTCGGATGAAATACGTAATTACAAAAATGAATTTATTAAAAAACGCGGTTTGAATACCAGAGATAAATTCAAGGGAATA
>CAMOLN010000097.1 GCA_946618745.1 uncultured Alphaproteobacteria bacterium
GAGCTCTGAAATTATCAAAGCTCTTGGTTGATAAAAAAATATGGCGATAAAATAGGCACAAAAAAAATCCCGCCATTTTTCATGACGGGATTTTTACCCACTCATCCACCATACCTATTTTTCTAACACCTACCGTCGCTAATGTCAATATACCATCCTGAAATATCCCCAAAAAGTTGAATATATATAACAATTATTATTTTTCGTTGTGTATTAAATTTCATATTGTTAAAGCATTTTCTTGTTTTAGTTGTGCTGTTTTTTTTAAGCCTGATAATTTTGCACAATTTCATCTTTATCAAATAAATAGAGCAGGGTGCGCAAAGCCTGTCCGCGTTTGCTTTGCAATAATTTATCTTTATTGATAATCAGTTGCGTATCTTTATGCGCAATCAACAACAAATGGCGATGATAATCCATATCTGCCAGATGAAAATCTTCCAGTCCGCTCTGGCGTGTTCCCAATATCTCACCGCCGCCGCGTAACTCCAAATCTTTTTCGGCAATTACAAATCCGTCTTCGGTTTGTTTCATTATATTCAATCTTTCAAAAGCTGTCTCACTCAAATGACCGCCATACATCAACAGACAAATCGCTTGTCGATTACCTCTTTTCACTCTTCCGCGCAATTGGTGTAATTGTGCCAAACCGAAACGCTCGGCATGCTCGATTATCATCAAAGTTGCTTGCGGAACATTAACCCCAACTTCAATCACCGTCGTTGCCACCAACAAACGAAGCTCGCCACATTTGAAACGATTCATAACTTCATTTTTTTCCGCTTCTTTCATTTTTCCGTGAACTAAACCTATCTTATCGCCGAATATCTGCCGTAAATCGGCAAAACGAGCCTCTGCTGCTGCCAAATCGGATTTTTCGCTTTCCTCAACCAACGGACAAACCCAATAAGCCATAATTCCGTCATTAATTTGTTTTTTAAGACCTTGCACCACATCTGGTAGTTTCGATAATGGAATCACTCTGGTATCAACCGGTTTGCGTCCTTCCGGCAGTTTATCGATAATCGAACAATCCATATCTCCGTAAGCACTTAATACCAAAGTTCTGGGAATTGGAGTTGCCGTCATTACCAAAACATCAACATTAATTCCTTTTTGTGATAACTTTAATCTCTGTTGCACTCCGAAACGATGTTGTTCATCAACAATTGCCAAATTCAAATTATGATAAACCACCTCATTTTGAAACAGGGCATGTGTTCCGATAATAATATCAATCTTGCCATCAGCCAAATCTGCTAAAATTTGCTTGCGCTCTTTGGTCTTTGTTTTTCCGGTCAGTAAAGCAACTTTTACCCCGATATTTTCAGTCATCGGAGCAATGGTTTCAAAATGTTGTTGGGCTAAAATTTCGGTCGGAGCCATTAATGCCGCTTGTCCTCCGGTTTCCACAACATTCAGCATAGCCAACAGTGCTACAATGGTTTTACCTGAACCTACATCACCTTGTAACAAGCGCATCATTTTATATTCCGAAGCTTGATCTTTATAAATTTCCTGCAAAACTTTTTCTTGTGCTTCGGTCAATTTAAATGGCAGTTGTTCAATAATTTTTTGGCGCAAACGACCATCTCCGGAGATCGATTTTCCTTTTACCTTTTTTCGCTCTTCACGCACAATTCCCAAAGTCAACTGATTAGCCAGCAGTTCATCATAAGCTAATCTGGCGCGTTCTTTGGTAAAAGGTTGCAAATCATTTATGTTATTCGGGCGGTGTGCTTTCAATAATGCGTTCTTAAAATCAGGCCAATCTTTTTCTTTTATAAATTGCTCATCTAACCATTCCGGCAACTCCGGCAATTTTTTCAATGCTTGTGCCATAAATTTCTCCAGCATTTTATTGGTAATGCCGGCAGTCAACGGATAAACCGGCTCAATTTCCGGTATTTCCGCGGCATCTTTTTCGTTTAATATAAAATCGGGATGTGCCATTTGCAGTTGATTATTAAATTTTTCCAACTTACCGCTGATAATTTTGGTTGCGCCGACCGGCAGATTTTTAAGAATAGAATCTGCATACACCTTAAAAAATATCAAAGTCAGTTGTTCGGTATCATCTTCTACTATCACTCGATAGGGATGTTGGCGGCTTCTGGGGGGAATATGCTCCACTACTTTTACTTTAACCGTGCAAATCTTTCCGGCAATGGCATTTTGCAACTTTGGTCGATAACTGCGGTCAATAATATTTGACGGCAAATGAAACAATAAGTCAATAATACGCCTTCCTCCCAACAGATTTTCCATATATTTAAGCGTCTTCGGCCCCATACCTTTCAGCGAAGATAAATCGGCAAACAGCGGATATAAAATTTCCGGACGCACTGGAACAACCTTTCATTTTTTTGTAAAATAAACTTGCAAATTACTTGCTCATTATATATAGTTTTTTCGCTTAAGTAAATAATAAGAAAAAAGTAATGCAGTATAATATTGATAAATATCTCGGACAAACCGTTGCTTCGCTTCCTCAAGGTGCCGATGCTCATCTTTTAGGGGAGTTTGCTCATACCTGTAATTCTGATATTCTCTATATTGTCCCCAGCGGAGTGGAATTGGCTAATGCCGCCGATTTACTGCAATATATGTTTCCTGATATAAAAGTGTTGCGTTTTCCGGCTTGGGATACCACCCCCTATGATCGTTCATCCCCCAATAGCGAATTGATTGCACAACGCGTGGCAACTCTGTCCGAATTAGCAATCAATCCGTCATCACCTTCTTGCCGAGTTATTATAGCTTCGGTGGGTGCGATTATGCAAAAATTGCCGCCTAAAAAAGTTTTTATCAATGCTTTACGTGAAATTAAAGTCGGCGACAAATTAGTCTTTAATGATTTTATCCATTATGCCGCTATGAACGGTTATACGCGGGTAGAACAGGTTTTTGAAGCCGGAGAATATGCCTTGCGCGGCGATATTATTGATATTTTTCCGGTCGGAACATCTGAGCCTTTGCGTATAGATTTATTTGATGATGAAGTTGAGCGTATTCGCACTTTTGATGTGATGAGTCAGCGCACCACCGGCGAGTTGACTTCATATTTATTTAAAGTTATGAGCGAAGTTGTGCTTGATGATAATACCGTTGCTTCTTTTCGTTCGCAATATCGTGAAGCTTTCGGTTCGGGCAGTATTGATGACGAAATTTATAATTCTGTTTCTGCTAAAAACAAACATATCGGTATGGAAAATTGGCTGCCGTTTTTCTACGATAATCAGCTTATCAGTATATTTGATTATCTTCCCGCCGCCAAAATTATTTTATCTGATGAAGTAAACGAAGCGATAATTTCCAAAGAAAACAGTATTGCTGATTATTATAAAGCACGCTTGGAAGCCCTGAGTATTAAATTACCCGATGCTTCGGAAACTTATCGCCCGGTTGCTCCGGAACTATTATATTTGCAATCAACCAAGCTCAATCAAATATTTTCTCATCGCCAAGCTGTAAAATTTACTTCGCATAATTTACCATCTTCAGCTGATGTTGTTGATTGTGAAGCTATGCCGATGCGTTCTTTTATCGGTGTGCAAAAACAGGAAACTGCCGAACAAACTTATACTGAATTGCGTGATTTTTTAAACTCCAATCATCAAATGTCTCGCATTATTGCTTGTTATTCTTCGGGTAGTCGTGAAAGAATTTTTAATTTATTGAATGAACACTGTATCAACAATCTTGTCTTGTGCGATAATTGGATGGAAGCTCTTGCTAATGCAGATAATCATATTGTTTTAATCGTAATGCCTTTGCCCCATGGTTTTAAGGGATTCGGACTTTGTATAATTGCCGAGGCTGATATTTTGGGTGAAAAACTCACTCGCCGCAAACCTAAAAAAGCCTCATCACAAGATTTTATTGCCGATATTTCTTCTTTATCTCCTGGTGAATTGGTTGTTCATATCGACCATGGTATCGGTCGTTTCTTAGGTCTTGAAACTCTTTACGTTGACGGGGCACCGCATGATTGCCTGAAGATTGAATATGCCGGCAATTCAAAACTTTTTGTGCCGGTTGAAAATTTAGATGTTTTGTCGCGCTATGGCAGTGATGATGCTCTCGCTGAATTGGATACTTTGGGTGGCACGGCTTGGGCGGTTAAAAAAGCTCGGGTGAAAAATAAAATTCGTGATATCGCTGAAAAACTTATCAAAATTGCCGCCGAACGCAAACTCAAAAAAGCCGAAACTTTTATTCCTCCGGTCGGTGTTTATGAAGATTTTTGTGCTCGTTTTCCTTACAACGAAACCGATGATCAACAAAATGCCATTGATGATGTTATCGGTGATTTATCAGCCGGAATACCTATGGACAGATTGGTTTGCGGGGATGTCGGCTTTGGCAAAACCGAAGTGGCTATGCGTGCGGCTTTTGCGGTTGCCGCATCTGGAGCTCAAGTGGCCATAATTGTTCCCACTACTTTGTTGGCTCGGCAGCACTATTTAAATTTTCAGCAGCGCTTTGCCGGTTTTCCGATTAAAATAAAAATGCTTTCTCGTTTGGTTTCGCCCAAAGAATCAGCCGAAGTTATTCAGGGGCTTAAAGATGGCTCGGTTGAAATTGTTATCGGAACTCATGCCTTGCTTTCGCAAAAAATTGAGTTTTGTAATCTCGGACTTTTGATAATTGATGAGGAGCAACATTTTGGTGTTGCTCATAAAGAAAAAATCAAACAGTTGAAATCGGGAGTGCATGTATTAACCTTAACGGCAACCCCCATACCGCGCACCTTGCAGTTGTCTTTAACAGGTGTTAAAAATTTAAGTGTTATTGCCACTCCTCCGGTTGATCGTCTGGCGGCACGTTCTTTTGTAATGCCTTTTGACAAAGTGATGATAAAAGAAGCAATTTTGCGTGAAAAGAACCGCGGCGGACAAACCTTTTTTGTCTGTCCGAAGATTGCCGATATTCCTCAGGCTGAAGAA
>CAMOLN010000098.1 GCA_946618745.1 uncultured Alphaproteobacteria bacterium
GAAGTTGTTAAAGATCTATCGGATCATGAAAGCGCTTTGCGTGAAGTGTTCAATTTATTACAAAACGGTGCAATTTCCGATATGAAAGAAATCTATGCTGTTGGACATCGTGTAGTGCATGGCGGAGAAATTTTTAAGAAATCGGTAGTAATTGATAATAAAGTTTTGAATCAAATTGCCGAGTTATCGGCTTTAGCTCCTTTGCATAATCCTGCAGCCGTTATCGGTATTAAAGCAATTCAAAATATTTTACCGGAAGTTTCGCAGGTGGCTGTTTTTGATACGGCTTTTCATCAGACTATGCCTAAGGAGGCATTTCTTTACGGGTTGCCTATGGAACAATATGAAAAACATCATATTCGTCGTTATGGTATGCATGGGACTTCGCATCGTTATATTGCCCAAGAAGTTGAGAAAATTTTGGGTAAAGGTAAGAAGATTATAGTTTGTCATTTGGGAAACGGAGCCTCACTTTCGGCTATTAAAGATGGAAAATGTATTGATACTTCAATGGGATTTACTCCTTTATCAGGTATTGTGATGGGAACGCGTTCAGGCGATATTGATCCTTATATTCCGTTACATATTATGAAAACTCAAGGTTTAAGTCTTGATGAGGTTAATAATTTATTGAACAAACAGAGTGGCGAATACGGGTTGAGCGGATATCCGGATATGCGTGAGGTTGAAGATACTTATTTAGAAGGGCGTGAGACATCCGTTGTAGCCATGAATGTTTATGTTTATAATATTGTAAAGTATATAGGCAGTTATATGTTTGCTCTAGGCGGACTTGATGCGTTGGTATTTACTGCGGGAATCGGTGAAAATTCGCCGATTATTCGTAAGTTGATTATGGATCGTTTAGCCTTTTTAGGAATTAAAACGGATGAAAAAGCCAATAACGTGCGCGGTAAATTGTCGGAGATTTCTGCTCCGGATTCAGCGGTTAAATGCTATTGCATCCCGACAGATGAAGAACTTATGATTGCTCAAGATGTGATGATGTTAGTATAAGTTTATCAATATATATTGAAAATACCGTAATCGTGAATTGATCGATTACGGTATTTTTTTAGCTAACTAATATATTAAAGGCCGGGGGCATTAGGTCCTTTAGGGATAATCGGACCGGCGGCACCGGGAGCGTTGGGACCTTTAGGGATAATCGGACCGGCAGCACCGGGAGCATTAGGGCCTTTAGGGATAACCGGACCGGCAGCACCGGGAGCGTTAGGGCCTTTAGGAATAACCGGACCGGCGGCACCCGGAGCGTTAGGGCCTTTAGGGATAATCGGACCGGCGGCACCGGGAGCATTAGGGCCTTTAGGGACGGCAATTCCTGCCGGAGGAATCGGAGCATCAGACAAAGTAGTTAAGTTATCAAATATATAGTGCTGAACTTTGTCTCCTACTTTGATATTATAGCGCATAACATTTCCGGCAGGTATTTCGATTACTGCTCTGACAGGTTCGCGCGAACTAATTAAATTTTCAGATAACGGGGTTGTATGTTCTTCAATTTTGCTGATAGTAGCATCAGGAGCGACAAAAAGCATATCCAATGAAATTTGAGTGTTTTTCATCCACATGCTGATTGGTCTTACCGGATAAATATCAAAGATCATACCATTGGTCAAAGGAATTTCATTACGATACATTAAACCTTTTTTTAGTTCTTCGGGGGTGCGAGCCACTTCAACATTGAAATGAATTTCACCATTAGAGGTGTTGATGTTGAGCGGTGTTGTAGGACTAGGTTTTACATCATGCTTGGAACAAGCATTTAATATAGCAATAAAAATAAAAAATATGAATGCTTTTTTGATTATCATAATTAACCTTCTTTTTTGTAATTTGCAGATGAATTGTTGATTTTGCGCGGATGCCAAGGTGAAACTTGAACCGGACCATTTTGTGAAAGACGAATTTTGGTTTTTGATGCTGAGGACATTTTGTTTCCTGATATAGAAGAAATAAAAGAAGCTATCATGTCAATCGGATTGACAATAGTTTCTTCGCTGTGATGATAAAATTGTGTCCAACATCCGAGCGAAGTGATAAAAGTAAGTAATTCTTTTTCTGTCAGAGAAGAATATTTTTGCCATACCGATTCTAAAATCATGGAGGTTTCTTGTTCAAACACCGGATTGTCTAATAAGGGAAGTCCGCAATTGATGATGATATTTGTGGTAGGTTCGTAAAATCCCTGATTATAACAAACAAACATAGTCGGCATCAATACACGGCCATGTTTGCTGAGATGATGCATCTGTGCTAAAAACAGCATGTTTTGTAATTGACAGGGCGATAGTTTACGCCTGTTTTGAGACGCTTTGCTACAAAACCATCCGATAACATCCAAGGTTGAAGTTATTGATTTTCTAGGCATAGGTTCAATTCCATAACTAGTTGCACTATACGTAATTTATTCTATAATATTTGAAAATACAATCTAATTATTAAAGATAATAACTTGCAAATAAGTTTTTTTTTGCCTTGTGCAAAATGGATAATTATTTTATATCATAGCAGTGATGGTATTTTTTTAGGATGATAAATATGTTGAAACATGGAATTTTAAAACTGTTATTAGTTAGTGCAATAGTGTTTTCCTGCGGATGTGCGTCGGTATTTTATCCTGATTTCGACGATGATATAGTTGTCGATGATGGTGGAAAAGTCGAAGTTCGCAAAGTTGAAAACAGAGGAGTTTTGATTTCCGATAAAAGCAATGCTCTTTATGAGAACGAAGAAGGTAAAACGACGGATGATAAAAGTACGGATGATAAAAGTACGGATGATAAGTTGTCATCTCAAGATGAAGATAAAGAGATTGCGGTTGTGAGCGAATCAATTGAACCGAATCAAGAGATGGCAGACAAGCCGCAAGATGAGCAGTTACAAAAGCCGGCAATGCGTTATTTAGCCGGGGTGGTTTATTTTGCCGACGGCGGTTCAGAGGTTAATGCCGAAGGATATGCGGTTTTAAGGAAGATAGCTCAAACAGCAAAGAAAAATAATGCGCAAGTGGAGGTTTACGGTTTTGCTTCTTCGCGTACTCGCAATACTGATCCGGTAAGCCATAAGTTGGCTAATTTTAAGGTGTCATCACAACGAGCCGATAAAGTGGCATCAGTTTTGCGTAATTTAGGGGTTAAGAGTGGAAATATAGCAGTTCAAGCGTTATCTGATTCAATGCCGTTATATAAAGAAGTTATGCCTGAGGGAGAGAGACTTAATCGCAGAGCTGAGGTTTATTTGACTTATTAATTATGAGTGAAAGTAAAGGTTTAAAAACTTCTTTAGGCGGATATTTGTGGAATATCTGTTCGGTTGATGAGCAGTCAGTCGGAATAGTGTCGCAAAAATATAATCTTTCATGGATTATGGCAAAGATTATGGTTTTACGCGGAGTTGAGGAAGTTGATAAATTTCTTAATCCTAAAATTGCTACTCTAATGCCTGATCCAAATGTGTTGCGGGATATGACCAAAGCCGCCGAAAGAATTGCAAAGGCAATTATTGATAATGAAGTTATCGGAATTATCGGAGATTATGATGTTGATGGTGCAACTTCAACGTCAATAATGAGGTTGTTTTTGCGAATGACGGGAAGGGATTGTTTGGTACATATTCCCGAACGTGAAGAAGGATATGGTCCAAGTAAACAGGCGGTTGACGATTTCAAACAGCAAGGAGTCAAAATATTGTTGACTTTAGATTGCGGAACAACAGCTTTTGAAGTTTTGGAATATGCTTCGTCATTGGGGATGGATGTGATTGTTTTAGATCATCACGAGGCAGAAGTTAAATTGCCGAAAGTTTATGCGGTGGTAAATCCTAAAAGACTGGATGAAGATAATAGTTATCCTTATTTGCAATATTTAGCTGCTTGCGGAGTAGTTTTTATGGCTGTAGTTGCAATAAATCGAGAACTGCGCAAATGCGGGTATTATAATTCCGATATAAAAGAACCGGACTTAAAACAATGGTTGGATTTGGTGGCTTTAGGAACAGTATGTGATGTGGTTCCGCTGCGGGGATTGAATCGGGCTTATGTTGCTCAAGGTTTGAAAATAATGGCTTTGCGAGGTAATATCGGGCTGACGGCACTTATGGATAAGGTTGGATTGGATCAGGCTCCGACAGCTTTTCACTTAGGATTTGTTTTGGGGCCGCGAATAAATGCTTGCGGGCGTGTCGGAAATGCCGACATGGGCAACAAATTGTTATGTTGTAATAATACTGCTCAAGCCGAGAGTTTGGTGGTTAAGTTGGATGAATTTAATTCATTGCGTAAGGATATTGAAAATGCGGTGTTATTGGATGCAATTGAACAATTGGAAGGTAAACCGCAAGATTATCCGATAGCTTTTGTTTATGGTGAAAATTGGCATCAAGGGGTTGTGGGAATTGTGGCCGGCAAGTTGCGAGAGCGTTATAATGTTCCGGCTTTTGTAATGTCAATAGAGCCTGACGAAGTTAAAGGATCGGCAAGGTCAATTCCTGAGGTAGATTTAGGGGCATTGATAATAGCCGCAAAAGAGAGCGGAATGATTACCAAGGGCGGCGGTCACACAATGGCGGCGGGTTTTTCTTTAGAAAAAGATAAAATTGATGATTTTAGAAAATTCGTAGGAGAGTATGTAATAAGTAAAACCGGTAAAGATACTGTTTTGCCAGTTAAACAGATTGATGCAATAGTTGATGTCGGTGGAGCAAATTTGGAATTGGCTGATTGTTTTGAGGCTATGGAGCCTTTCGGGCAAGGTAATTCAGAACCGGTATTGATGATAAAAAAGGTAAAAGTGATAAAAGCTGCACCAATGGGAATCGGACATGTTCGTTGTATGTTGGTTTCCGATAATGGTGATATGATTAAAGCTGTGGCTTTTAGGGTGGGAGATAATCAGATAGGTCAAGCCATGTTGTCAGG
>CAMOLN010000099.1 GCA_946618745.1 uncultured Alphaproteobacteria bacterium
GGTTTTGGCGGCTTAGATCATGCCATTGCTTCCGGCAAAAACATCAACATTTTGGTTCTTGATACCGGCGTTTACTCCAACACCGGCGGTCAACAATCCAAAGCTACCCCGATGGGTGCTTCGGCCAAGTTCGCCACTGCCGGAAAATCTTTGCCGAAAAAAGATTTGGGCATGATTGCCATGTCTTACGGCAATGTTTATGTAGCTCAGGTATCAATGGGTGCTAATGACAGCCAAGTAATCAAAGCAATGAATGAAGCTGAAGCTTATGACGGACCATCCCTCATTATTGCTTACTCGCATTGTATTGCTCAAGGCTTCAACTTGGCTGATGGTTTGACTCATCAAAAAGCCGCTGTTGAAACCGGATCTTGGCCTTTGTATCGTTACAATCCGGAAAACATTAAAGAAGGCAAAGCTCCTCTGACTTTGGATTCCAAAGCACCATCCAGACCTTTGTCCGACTATATGTCCAATGAGACTCGTTTCCAGGTTGTTAACAAACAAAATCCGGAACGTTACAACACCTTGTTGAACAAGGCCCAAGAAAACGTTAAAGAAAAACGTTCGCTTTTGGAGCATATGTCCGAATTTAAGCTGGCTGAATAATATAGCTGCTTAATTTTCAAAAAAAACCTCAAGTTTAAGAAAAAACTTGAGGTTTTTTGTATTGACAAAAAAATTTTTACGTCTAAAATAGCTATCAATAAAAATTATAAATATATTATTTATGGAAAAAGGACTAAAACTGATAGATAACAGTTGCTATGACAGTTATAACGCAGCTGCCGAGTATTTTGGTCTGAAACTTCCGATTAAATTCGGATTATTACAGACCTTTCGTTGGGGAATTTATGTATGGTATATTGAATACCTGAATAAATATTCTTTTATTCCGGTATTCAAGGAGGATCAGGACAAGCTGAATAATTTTGGCTCCAGAACTGATTTCAGAGTTATATTTATACCTCCTGACAACTACTTTGACCACAATAGTAATATTTATTTCTACAATGCTGAAGATTTATCTATCTATATACTGAAAGATTACCTCAACATTGTAACCGTAATAAATATACTGCAAACCCAAAACTTGTCATACGACAAAATATGTTTGGCAAAGGTTTATCTTGACAACTATCCCGAAGAAATTTATGCCTGGCATCTTTCGTCAAGCTACGATTCGGAGGAAAGGCTGTTAGCTGTGTTTGATAATGACACTGATATCCTTAAGCAAGTCCCTCAACACTTTATCAGAATGGAGTATGCCACAAAAGGTGAGTGCTTCGCCCATGGCGATAAAATTTATCAACTGACATTAAGCCCTCAAACCGGCATAACTGTGGAACCGGTTGAGTTTGACGTGTCACAGATTTTTAACTAAAAAATATTATAACTATGAAAGAATTTACCGAACCATTCGGCAAAGTAGCCGATGCTAAAGAAGCAGCCTTAAGACTTGGCTGTAGCGAAAACAAAGTAAAATTAGCCGTGGTGATCGAAAACCATCGCATCATCAACCTCGCTTGGATGAGGAATAAAAAACATTATATCCTCGTCCTTGAGCAACCAGTTGGCGAAGACGCAAAATTTGTCCCCTTTGATGGGGAGCATCAGATAGAACCTTATCGGATAGTTCAAGGTCATTTCTGTTACTACGACAAAAAAGAAAAGACCTTGCGCGAGATAAGCGTCATCTACAACCGCAAGCTTGCTTCTAAGAGAGCATATTTGTCTGGTATCTTTGATGATGCCCCCGTTGTCGGCAAAATCTACCTGGAAACAGGTAAACATAAGGGGAAATACGTCTATGTCTGGTTTGCCAGACAAGACAGAGTGAATAACTCAGTCATACTCCCGGTATTTACAGAGGAGGCCGAATACCTCCCATCTTCCAAGGAAGCAATTAAACTCCTTCGCGAAGGGCAAGAGGTAATCTCACTGGATGGCAAAACAACTCTCCATATGATTTACGTCTTGCCTGACGAATGCAAGCTCGTATAATCATAACAAACAACCCTCAAGTCGAAAGGCTTGAGGGTTGCTTTTTTTTATTTTAATTTATCAGGATTCAAATTCTGCAGCTCCTTCAAAACAAATATCCCGTCTTTGCGAATCAATTTATCATCAAACCAAATCTCACCGCCTCCATGGGCTTTGTCTTGTATCAACACCAAATCCCAATGAATACCCGAACGATTACCGTTAAAGGTTTCGTCATTATAGGAATTGCCGATTGCCATATGCATTGAACAGGCAATTTTCTCATCAAACAAAATATCCAGCATTTCTTTCCTGATATAAGGATTTACCCCGATGGCAAACTCGCCCATATATTTAGCACCTTCATCAACACTGAGTTGCCTTTGCATTTTGTCATTATTGGCGCGAGATTCGGCTTTGACGATTTTGCCATCCTTAAATTCCAGATAAATATTGGAATAAAACACACCATCATATAAGGTATCGGTATTAAATTGGATATGCCCGTTAATCGAAGTTTTAACCGGAGCTGTATAAACCTCGCCGTCAGGAATATTCATCCTGCCGTCACACACTACCGCTTTCAAACCTTTAATCGAAAAAGTCAAATCGGTATTCGGCCCTTTGATATGCACCTTATTGGTTTTATCCATCAATTTTTTCAAAGGCACCATCGCTTTGCCCATCTTTTTATAATCAACCAGGCAACAATCAAAATAAAAATTTTCCAAAGCCTCACGCGGCATCTTAGCCGTTGCCGCCATGGTATTATTCGGCCAACGCATCACACACCAACGGGTTTTGGCAATCCGGCGGTCAAAATGCACTTTGTTATAAAAAATATCGCGATACATATTCATTTTTTTAACCGGAACATCGGCCAAAGCAAACAAATCATCATGCCCGCGCAGTCCGATATAACAATCCATATCATCCATCAATCTGGCATGCCACTTGGCATATTGCTCCATTTGTTCCGGTGTTGAATTAGCTATAAGTTGCTTAACCAATTCATTATCATTGTAAAAATAAAAAGGCGTTGCCCCCATCTTGGTTGCAATTCGCACAAATTCGCTCAGCATATCTTTGGTAGATTCGCTGAAAGCTTCAATATAAATTTTTTCGCCTTTTTTCAAAGCTACCGAATTTTTTAAAATATTTTCCGCCAGCTTAGTAATTCTTGCATCAATTTTCATAACTACATTTTCCTTATCAATTCATTTAACAATTTAACTCCGAAACCGGAAGCCAAACCTTTACTATCCATCCGCATATTACTCATATCAATATGCCCCCACTTAACTCCTTTTTCAATAAAGTTTTCTAAAAAAGCCGCCGAAGTTATTGACGCTTTAGCTTCCGGAGCCACATTTTTAATATCTGCAATTACTGATTTTAAGGCTTTACCATATTGTTCATCAAGCGGCATCCTCCATAATTTTTCGCCCGATATTTCTCCCGCTTTCAACAAATCATTGGCCAACTTTTCATCATTAGCAAACATCCCGCCGTAAACCTTGCCCAATACTCCGTTAAGCGAACCCAAGGTAGTAACATCAATAATTTTTTTCATCTCATAATTTTTCTGCATATAACTCAAAGCATCAGCCACAATCAATCTTCCTTCGGCATCGGTATTACCGATTTCGACGGTCTTACCCGCATATGAAGCATAAACATCACCGACTTTCATTGCATTTCCATCAGGCATATTTTCCACCAACGGCACAATCGCCAACAGATTTTTCTTTACCCTTTGCAAAGCTGCAACTTTTAATGTTGCTACTACTGCAGCAGCTCCGCTCATATCCTGTTTCATCTCAAGCATTCCCTGAGTGGTTTTAAGGCTCAAACCGCCGGCATCAAAACAAACTCCTTTACCGACCAATCCTAAATCATAAACCTTAGAACTGCGATTTCCCTTCCATGATATGATAACCATTTTCGGTTGATTATTTGCCCCCTTGCCTACTGCTTCAATCAGCCCCAAACCTTGTTTCCATAAATCTTTTTCATCAAAAATTTTAACTTCCAACCCCAGATATTCCAACCTTTTAATATCTCCGGCAAATATCTCCGGAGTCAGGCAGTTTGCTGGTTCATTACACAAATCTCGTGCATAGCGAATTCCGGTATAAATCGCGACATAATCTTTATAAAGTTCGGTGGCTTTTTTTTCATTTTTTACTTTAACTACCACTTGTTCCAAAGCCGGATATTCCTCACTTTTTTTATCGGTGCGATATTTATCAAAACTGTAACTCCCCTGTAAAATACCGTAAACCAATTCCAACACCGCCGTATCATCATTAGCACAAATCAAAGCACTTTCTGACTTTTCTATTTTGCCATACAAACTTTTACCTGCTTCCTGCCAATCCAAATCCGTAGGTTTTCCATCCATACCGCAAAGAATAACCTGTTTATCTTTATCCCAAATCACTGCTGTTTTACCTTTTTCCATACTGAAATTTTGGAATTTTGCCTGTTCGGCATACGGCTTGGGCATCTTACTATTCTTTGGCAAAACTAACACTTCGGTCTTTATTTTGCTATCAGGTTTAGCTGTAAAAACTACTTCTAACATCTTCGCGATTCCATTTTTTGTTTAAGTTGGCGCTATTATATAGTCAAATCGTTAAAATATAACAAACATTATTTGACAAATTACACTTTTAGGTTATAGATAATTTTCATTATTATCAATATTTATGATTTTAATGCACAAAATTTAAGACTAGCTGCCCAAACCATTCAAAAAGGCGGTTTGGTTGCTTTCCCCACCGAAACGGTTTACGGTCTCGGTGCTGATTCGTTTAATGCTCAAGCCGTGGCACAAATTTTTGCCGCTAAAGGCCGTCCGACTTTTAATCCGCTGATTTCTCATATTGCTGAAATTGATATGCTCTCCG
>CAMOLN010000100.1 GCA_946618745.1 uncultured Alphaproteobacteria bacterium
CGGCTTAAATACGCTTGCTCCGCCTTCTTCGGCAATTTGTTTCAAAGCGTCGCCTAAGTGTTTGGATTTCAAAGGATCTAATGCACGGACGGATTTTAACAGTTCCGGTGCGAAAGCGGGAATTCCGGTAAAGTTAAGTTTTTCACCTTCGGTCAAAGTATCACCAATGCGCAGTTGTCCATGGTTGGGAATACCGATAATATCGCCGGCATAAGCATCCTCGGCCAGTTCGCGTTCTTGTGCCAAAAACATTACCGGAGTGGGGACTTTTAATCCTTTACCGGTGCGAGTTTGAAATAAGGTCATCCCGCGTTTGAAATGCCCGGAACATATACGCATAAAGGCTATGCGGTCGCGATGTTTGGGATCCATATTTGCTTGGATTTTGAAGATAAAACCGGTTACTTTGGGTTCATCGGCTTTGACCATGCGTTCAACTGTGGGGTGAGGGCGAGGAGCAGGGGCAAAGCTATGCAAACCTTCCAAGACCTCTTTAACACCGAAATTATTAATCGCACTACCGAAAAATACCGGAGTCAGAGTGCCGTCAAGATAAGCCTGCAAATCAAATTTAGGGCAAAGCTCCTCAATCATCATGATATCTTCACGCAATTTGGCAACCTGATGCGCCGGCAATAATTGATCGAGTTTAGGATCGTCCAGACCTGAACAAGTTTCGATTATCGAATTTACGGTTGATTTGTCGCCGTTTTTGTTCATCAAAATCATGCGATTGTTTAAGATATCATAACACCCAATAAAATCTTTGCCTGAGCCGACCGGCCAGCTGGCAGGGGTAACATCGAGAGCCAAGGTGCGCTCAATCTCATCAATAAGCGCAAAAGGATCCTGACCTTCACGATCGAGTTTGTTGATGAAAGTGATAATCGGAACATCTCGCAAACGACAAACCTCAAACAATTTTTTGGTTTGGGTTTCAATACCTTTGGCAGAGTCCAAAACCATTACGGCAGAGTCGACGGCGGTTAAAACACGATAAGTATCTTCGGAAAAGTCTTCGTGTCCGGGGGTATCAAGCAGATTGAAAGTAATATTGTCATAATCAAAAGTCATCACTGATGAGGCAACCGAAATGCCGCGTTCCTGTTCAACTTTCATCCAATCGGAACGAGCACGCCGGGCTTCACCGCGGGCTTTAACTGCACCGGCTTGTTGAATGGCACCGCCGAAAAGCAATAATTTTTCGGTTAAAGTGGTTTTACCGGCATCAGGGTGGGAAATAATCGCAAAAGTTTTGCGGGGATTAGGTTTGGTCATAATGTTCACTCTAATTGATTTAAAACTTGAGCGTTTTATATACACAAACTTATTCAGAGTCAATAAAAAAGGCTGAAGAAAATAAATAAACTCCGTCGGTGTTAACAGGCGGAGTTTATGGCAATAAAACAATGTAATTGCCGGTGGTATTGTGCTCTAAAACCATTTTTGTTAAAGGTTTTTATCCACCAATCATTTGACTGAACAGTTTTAAGTTGTTGGCATGTTCCCAAACTGTTTCCGTATTTTTGGGCTTTAGCATAATCTTCGGTAGTGTTATGTATGGCACATAACATTTTTACATTTTGAAATTTGGCTAAAACTTTATACAAAGTATCTTCATCAAAATATGATAATATGCCGTTGAAATATGCCAAATCAGCCTGAACGGGATTGCAATCTAAGATAGATTTAATTTTTATGTTGCCATCCTCAAATAATTTTTCCAATCGTTCATCAGGAAAAAGCACCCTGTGAAATACTTCTTTTTTGCCGTCCATCCGATGTTGATTAAAACCAATCAGATAAGCACTTTTGAGCTGATGATATTTTTTTATTTCTACTCCATGGGCTTCGATGCCGCAATCCAAGGCCATTTGCACAATTCCGCCACACGCAGCACCACAATCAAAAAATGACTTGGGTTTTTGGTGGAAATATGCCTGATACAGCTTAATCAACAATATCGGGTGAATGGAATACATGCCACCTTCGGCATAATAGAGCAAAGGATACTTTTTATCATAATAATGCTTATGTTTTTGCATACAACAATTATATTAAGTTAATAATTAAATTATTGCTCATAATGTAAATTGACATTAGTTTTTTGTCAATGGCTTAATGGTGCCGGCCAAGAAGATTGGCTAAAATTGCGGGATTACGGATTTTTGCAAATATAAAAATATCCCCGAGTTGGCTCGGGGATATTGTAGAAAACTTATGCCTATTCCGCGGCGGCGGTGATGCCGGAAGAGTTATTCAAGCATTGCTGAACTTTCCAGATAACTTTGAGAGCTTCGAGAGCTTGCTCGCCGCTAATACGCGGAGTGTTTTTGCCCCAAATGCAATCGGCAAAATGGTTAAGCTCCGAGGTTAAAGGTTGAGCAGTCGGAATAAACAGGTTTTCCACACTGCCTTTCAAACCATAACGCATATTTTCCGGCAAGCTGTCGGGAGCAACATTATGCATACGACCTTGCGAGTGAACGGCAATGCTTTGATTGATATAGTCCAGATCAATATAATTGTCGTTAGTGGTAACGCTCAAAGTGCGAACACGCGATTGAGTAATACGTGAGGCTGTCATAGTTGCCGTTGCGCCGTTGGCAAATTCCAACAAGGCTGTGATATAATCTTTGCCGGAGGGAGATTTGGCATTGCGAACTGCCGAAGCACTTACATTGGTTACCGGAGATTTAACCAAAGAAAGAACAACCTCGGCATCGTGAATCATCAAATCCATCGCCACATCGACATCGGTAATGCGACCGGAAGCCGCTGACATACGATTGGTTGTTAAAGAGCAAATTTGCGAATTGTCTGCCAGAAGTTTGTGCAGTTGTTCAATCGCAGGGTTAAACTGTTCAATATGACCGACAAGCAGAGTAACATTATTATTCTTGGCGGCGGTAATCAGACGATTACACTCTTCTTCGGTAGCGGCAAGCGGTTTTTCAATCAGGCAATGAATACCTTTATTTAAGAAAAACTCACCGACCTCGGCATGAGTAACCGAAGTGGTAACAACACTGACTGCATCAACGGAGACCGCAACTTCTTCCAAAGATGAAAAAGCCTTAATGCCGAACATTTCAGCGGCAGCCTTTGAAGCTTCGGGAAAAATATCATAAACACCGACCAGTTCAAAATTATTCAAGGTTTTATATGTGCGAAGATGGTTTTTGCCCATCATTCCGGCGCCGATAACGGCAACTTTAATCGGATTAGTCATTTTTTGTGTCCTCATTTTAGTTGTTTGTATCAATTCAATTTTGGTTTACATATACCAATTATTCTGTTAAAAAGCACTTAAATTCTTGTTACATATTGTTACATATTATGAAGAGGTATACTTATGACTAAAAAATGTATGTATGGTTGTGTGGCGGTCGCAGTTATGATGTTAGCGGCTTGTTCGGCGGGAAAAAAGAATTTAGGTGCAAGTTTGCAGACTAATGAATTGGTTTTTTCAGGCGCGGCAGAAAGTATGCCTCAACGAGTCACTCCTTATACTTCTATGGCAAGAGCTGCAAAATATAATGCAGATGCTGCGGTTAGAAATACTGCCGGAAAAATGTATCATGAAGATGAAGATATTGCAGCAACCGTAAAGCAGATTTTTAGCGCTGATTTAGCAAATGATCGATTGTATAATGCTTTGCGGGCATTAGATTTTGTTGATGTTTATGCAATGAGTGTGTTGACGGATAATGAAAATTATATTGAGAACAGTTTGTATGCAACTTCGGCACAAAATTTAAGTATATCAGCAGTTAGATTGCACCGTTTGGATATGTTGGCTGATTCTCAATTGAGAGAAATTGATCGGTTAACAAGTCAACAAAACAGTGTATTGGCTGATTTGCGCCAGAAAGATGCACGTAACGGTTTTTTGACCGAACAGGAAATTACCTATCGCAAAGGTGTGGAAACCGCAGTGGCGAGAATGGATAATTTGAAATCGAAATTATTATTAAATCAATCGGAGTATAATAAATTGGTTAGTGCTTCGGGCAAGAAGATTGATTTGGAAGGCAAACGTTTTTACGAAGATACTAATTTAGATCAAAAATATGCTTTAGATGTTTATGGCGATGCAGCGGTCGGAGGACGTAGAGAGTTTGCTTTGGCTGCGGAACAAATCGGTTCGTTTAATGTTGCAAGAGCAAGAAGAAAGGCTACTATTGATTATCCGCCGATTGCTCGGGTTGATGTAAATGGTTTGTTGGTTGATGGGAATCGTTATGATGATGCTTTGTTTGCAAAAGCCGAAAATCTGACAGATGATATGTTGGAAGCATTACGAAATTATCAGTCTTCACCAAGTAATGATTCCGTGAAGCAAAAGGCTTTTGATGAATTGTGTGCGGTGGTTTTGACACAGGTGGAGATAAGTTATCGCTTGGTTGAAAAGGCAAATGCCGCTTATGAGGCAAATCTTTATGAACGTAGTGAGCTTAAAAAACAAGTACAAAATTTGGAAAAGAGAAAAAATTTAGCTAATAAAGAAAAGGTAGATTTGTTAAATTTAAAAGTAAAGCAAATGCAGGCTGATTATGACAGCGCCGAATATTTGGGCGAGAGAGCGGCTGCTTTGCGTGAGTTGTATTATGCTGCCGGTTTAGCTCCGTTTGATAAGACTGTTTTGAAACAATCAGTCGGTGAGATTGAGACAGTGCTTAAGCGGGCGTTTAATCAAGATATGGTTAAAATTTTGGCTGATGCTCAAAAACAGGAAAAGTGGGATGATGGCGGTAATTCTTGGGCCCATCAGGATAATTGGTTGGAAAATTTGGTTGATGAACCAAGAAAGACCGTAAAGAAAAATGCTCAAAAAC
>CAMOLN010000101.1 GCA_946618745.1 uncultured Alphaproteobacteria bacterium
TAATAACAAAAACCGGTTTAGCATGAGAGGCTATGGCTGCATTGACGCTATGCATAAACATCGGCAAACCGTCCTGACCTTCGACCAACAACTTGGAAACTCCGGAGCGTCTGCCCTGCCCCGCCGCCAATATAACCGCACCGATTTTGGCCTTAACTCCCGAAACCTTGCCGGTGGGAGCAATAACTTTATCGATATGTTCAAAGGTTTGGCGGATAGGTAATTCCGGTGCGGTTAAATGAGTAAAAGAAGCCGGAGTTAAATGTTCACTGAAAACAGTTTGGCGGATTATGCCGTCGATAAATTTATCATTACCTTGGTCATAATCATAAGGCAAAACAATAATACGGCGACCGCTTTTTTCGGCGACAATCATATCACCAAGACCGATTTGCGGAATTGAGCAGATAAACACATCATCGGTAACCGTGCGCAATGCTTGTGCCGCTATATCATTAGCTCCATAGCCTTTCAAAGGCAACATGGTAAAGATAATATCAGCGCCGCTGTTAATAGCCTGATAGAAAGAATTGGCAAGATTATCTAAATTATAGGATCCGTTAATTTCGTTACTGAACTGCAAGTTTAAATCAGATAAATCTTTGAGCAAACGAATAGTTTGAGAAGTGAAATGCTTGCGTTCGGCATCATCACCTAAAAGATAAGGATAGAGGCAAACCGCACGATATTGATGATTATCAACCAAGGACAACATTGCCGAATTGCCGGATAGGCGAAACAATATATCATCAATTTCTTTTTGCGACAACAAAGGAGGTAAAATTTCCAACTTGGCGATAACTTCGCCCGGTTTGACAAAAGTAAACGGTTTCAGGACGTTGAGAATAATATTACTATTAAAAGAATTGAATTTGTTAATGCGGGAATAATCATAAAATAATATACCTTCAGCCGTGGCCGTTATCAGGCAATATTCACCTTCGGTAACATAACCTAAATCATGACCGCATAAAAGTGCGGCAATCTGTCCGTAAGCGGTTTTATACTCAACGTCGCCATCCTGATACTCGGCACCATAGATAAAATGCAAATCATACATTTTGAAAATCAATACGTCTTCGGCGGTGACAGTGTGACCTTTGGGAAAAACCTTTTCACCTAAACGCAAGGTACTTCCCAAAATTATTCCGGCCGACTGGCTGACATTATATTCTTTGTATATCATTTAACCCCTTTATTTTAGATAATTAAGCAAAGACAAATCAAGCATACCGCTTAATACCTGATAAGATGCCTCTAAAGAATTTTGAGCAAACAGCAATTTGGAAGCAGCTTCGGCTTGATCAACATTTTTAATATCATAGATATTATCTTCCAGATTATTTTTAAGACTGTTTAGTGTATTATCGGCATTATTTAAGGTTACAAAATTGGCCGATATTTTAGCAATGCACATTGACAAAGTATCATTTTTGCCGGATAAAGCTTTACCGTTGTTGTCAATTGCCGATTGCAGAAAACTCATGGCCTCATCTACCAAATCACGAAATGCCTGCGACTGACCGGCAATAATATTTCCGTTTTCATCAGTCTGGATAAGATTACCCTGTGCTATCATACCGAAAGCGCGATATAATTTGGTAAATACAGGATCATTGGCATTGATATCAAAAGTGATGGTTTGATTATCGGTAATACGGAATGTCTCCTGAGCTGATCCGCCAATATAATAACTATCAGAGTTGAGCGACCAACGAGTATCTGCTGTAACAGTCTGGGGCAGAGAACTAAATTGATCTTGGTCGGCACGCACGGTTAATTCACCATTGTCATTGATACCAACCACCTGCATGTGTGAAGGAACTCCGGTCGGACCGGAAAAATCCAACACCGAGCCGACGGCAAAAGATGTATTGATGGTAACACCGGTGCCATCGGTAATAGTGCTGTCGGCAGTGATGTCATCAACAAATTTGATGGTTTTGCCATCTTGAGAAACGCTCTCAACCGTATAGGATTTAGGTGTGCCGTTGTTATCAATTACCAGAGTATCACCGGCCTGAATAGTGTTAAAAGCTCCGTAAACTTCAGCATGAAGCGTATCTTCTACTGATGAAAAAGTTAAATCTCCGGTGGTGGTGCTACCGCCTTCAACCGCTAAAGATAAAAATCCGCCGGTTGATGACAAAACAAACTCATTATCAGCCGTAGCACTTTGAGAAATGGTCAAGTCGCCGGAAGATTTGTAATTAACCGAACGTGAAGATAAAACCGCATTGGAATTTTCGGGATATTTAACATTTATCCCATCATACATTTGCTGAAAATCAGCCAAAGTAGCATAAGGAAAACGGGTCGGAGCTGAGGGAGAGCCGGCACCGAAGATATATTTTCCGCCGATTGACTGATTAAGGGCATCAGATATTAAAGACATTGCCGAAAAAGCAACTGTTTGCAACTCGCTGAGCGATGCGGAAATACTGCTGGAGATAGGTTCGCCGTCAGTCAATGATGAAAAGGCCGACATCGCATTATTAAGCTGGCTTTTGAATGAAGTTACGGCATTTTCCACATTTTCCATAACCGTGCTCATGGTTTTAATCGAAGTATTGAGCAAGGCATTGTTGTCGATAAAGTTTTGGGTTACATTAAGCGAGGCCTCCATATTAACAATATTTGAGGCTTTCATACCATAACCGGCATAATTGGCATATCTGATGCCGGTTGCCGATTGGTAACCATACATATTAGCAGTAGCCTTGGTTTTCATTGTTTGATTAACAAGGTTCATATAACTTGCATAAGTAGGAACTCTAACCATTGTTCAATCCTCCCTTTATTTATACCATATTTATCAAAACGTCTAATATCTCACGCGAGGCGGTAAATACCTGAGCACAAGCCGCATAAGATTGTTGATAGACAATCATCTGGGCTAATTCTTCATCCAAATCAATTCCGGAAATTTGTGCCTCTTTGTCAGATATGGCTTGAGTTAAAGCACTTTGATATTCATAAGAACTTTCAGCGGTTTTGGTCTGACCGGCAACGTTACCGACAAAAGTTGAAATGTAATTGGATATTGATGTATTGGTTTTGGCCATATTGCCTGACTGTTTGAATATATGATTTGAAGTTAAAGTGTCGGCTAATTTATTGGCAATATTATTGGTGGCGGCATTGATGGAATAAGTGCCGACATTACTGTTAAATGACGGCGAGCCGCAAACTATCAGATTGGCATTTTCAACAATATCGGGGCGAACGGCAATGTTAGCGGCATAATTGCACGAAGACACATTCATCGCCAACTTTTCCAATACTCCGCCACCGGCGGTTTCGGATATTTCCAACTGAGCGCCTTCCAGGCTTTCAACTCGCAACATATAGCCATCACCGTTTTTAATCAACGAGGCTTTGATGTGAGTATTGAGCATATCGTTATTATTGATTTGATTGGCAATATCCTGAATGGTCATGGTGCGGCTGATATCGATACTGCCATAATTGAAGCCGTTAATTGAGTCAGAAAAAGACCAAGTTGTCGGAATGTTGCTTCCGACGGCGGCACGATTGCTAAGCACTTTGGAATCTATAATATAATCGTTGATACCATTGGCAAAGAAATCATTTAAGCCGAAGAAATCGGAAAAACCACTAAAGTTTTTGTCATAGGTTCCATCGCCGTCAACATCAAAACTGATAGATGCCGGAGATTGTTCCGAACCGGGGGTGGAGGCTGTTTCATCTATAATTGATAAAGTATAGGCACTGTCGCCGGTATCAATCACCAAATGAGAATTTTCATCCATGTAAACTTGTGCATAGCTTAAACCGGCACCGTTTTGCAACCAAGTTTGCATCTGCGACATCATATTGTCCAAAGTATCGCCGGATTGGTTAAAACCGATACCGCTGAGCAAAGTGGTGGTGGCTTTTTGATTGCCATTTTCGTCAAAAATTACCAAACGGACATCACTGCCGTTATCTAAACGGATATTCTGCTTATATTCAATCGGCGAGACGTTTCTATCCGCAATAAAAGTGGAACTTCCGACCATTTTATAAGGCATATTGGGATAAGCCGTGCCTTGGTTGTGAGCGGCATTCATTTCGTTGTAAAGAACATAGCTCGCCTCATCAAGTTGACTTTGCAAAGAGGTAAGTGTGGTATCGCGGACGGTGATTAAACCGCCGATCGAACCGCCGGAAATTGAAGAAGTAATATCTTCTCCGTCAACAAAAATTCCTTGAATATTACCGCTGTCATAGCTGTTGTCAGAGCCTACCTGAGCCAAAGCCGAGTGCGACAACTCATAAACCTGAGTATCTAACAGGGCAGTGCCGCCGACAGTGTGGATAACCACAGCACCGGTATCGCGAGTGTAATAGTTGATGTCAAGATAACCGCTTAACTCGCGCAGAGCACTATCACGCTGATCTTGCAGATTGGCTACACCGTCACGATTTAATACGGTATACTTAACAATATCGGTATTGAGAGCATCAATACTGTGCAATAAAGAGTTGACTTGAGCAACAGCATCGGAAATTTCCCGATCGGCATCACCGCGCAGAGTTTGAATATTGGAAGACAGATAATTAAGTTTATTGGTCAAATTGCGTGCCTCGGTCAAAAGACTGTAACGTGCTGCCGAAGAAGAAACTTGAGTTGAAAAGGTTTCCAAAGCACTTTGCAAATTACCTACCTGAGCGGCAACAGAGTTACCATCGGCGGTTGTTCCCATAAGATTATCCATGCGGCTGAGGTAATTATATTGCGATGATAAAGCCGAACTGGTGGAATTGGAGGCCAGAAAGTTTTTGAGCAAACCTTCGTCAACATTGCGCTTGGCAT
>CAMOLN010000102.1 GCA_946618745.1 uncultured Alphaproteobacteria bacterium
CTCTTCACTAATGTTTAATTTCTCATCTAACTCCTTCGAATTGAATAACTTGTATATTTCCATATTTTTTGCATGAGATGCCATTTTTTTCTTTCCATCATCTCCGGCATCAATTGCTTCCAACACAAAAGCCGCTTTGTCTTTTTTAATAATTTCTAATGCTTTATCCAATCCCCAAACCAAACAGCCGGCCTTTCTTGCCAATGATATGGATTGCAATGCTTGCTTACGTAAAATATCTTCAACTGTTTCGGCAAGATTATCATCAACCTTTATCTTGTGTTTAACTGCCTTGACAAATAAATTACCTTTCACAGCTTTTTGCAATTGGCTTTTTGCATTAACCACATACACACCTTTGCCACCGAGTTTTTTCTTAAAATCCGGCACCATACCGACATTTTCAACCGCCACAAAGCGCAACAAAGAAGACTTCTCTGCTGTTATGCCGGTGACTATACATTTGCGTGTTGTGTCTTGTTTCATATTTAATCCGCTATCCAATGACGGGCAGATGTTTATCTGCCCGCCACCCCCTTACTAATTCTCAAACCAATGAGCACGAGCAGCCATAATAACTTTTTCAGCTTCTTTGGTTGAAAGTATATCTTCACCGAGAATTTCAATTAATTCATCGGTAGCCAAATCAGCCAAGTCATCAATGGTCCGAATGTTATGATCAGCTAAAGTCAGCAACATATCTTTATCAAGACCTTCAATGGTTTGTAGTTTTTCATCTAAGCCCATGTTTTTGCTCTTTTCGGCAAATTCTTTATTACGTTTTTCAACATAAGCTTGAGCGCGACGTTGCAATTCTTGAGCAATTTCTTCGTCAAACCCTTCAATTTCGGCCAATTCGTTAACATTTACCATTGCAATTTCATCAACATTCGAGAAACCTTCGGCAATTAACAAATGAGCCAATAACTCATCAACATCCAAAATTTCCATAAAGCGTTGCGAACGAACTTTATTCTCATTAGAACGACGCTCTTGCTCTTGCTCTTCGGTAAGAACATCAATATCACATCCCAACAATTTAGCCGCTAATCTTACATTCTGTCCGCGGCGACCGATTGCCAAAGAATATTGTTCTTGCGATACAACCGCTTCAATACGGTTATTTTCTTCATCTAATACTACTTTAATTACTTCTGCCGGAGACAATGCACTTACAATATATTGAGCTTTATCTTCGGAATAAGGAATAATATCAATCTTCTCACCATGCAATTCGGTACTAACTGCCAAAACTCTGATACCGCGCAATCCGACACAAGTTGCAACCGGATCCAACGTAACATCATTTGCTCTTACCGCCATTTTTGATTTCGATCCGGGATCACGAGCAACACCCATAATCTGAACGATTCCATCATAAACTTCCGGCACTTCGGATTGGAACAACTTAGTCATAAATTCCGGACAAGTTCTGGATAAAAAGATTTGCGGACCTTTATTTTCCTTGCGAACATCCAAAACATAAGCTCTGATACGATCACCGATTTTGAGCACTTCGTTAGGGATAGATTCTTCACGACGTAAAATTGCTTCAGCTTTTCCAATATCAATCGTAGTACTGTTATAATCAACTCTCTTAACCGTTCCGTTAACAATAGTTCCGATTTTTTCACTGTATTCTTCAAACTGTTTATTGCGCTCAGCCTCACGAACTTTTTGTGTGATAACTTGTTTAGCTGTTTGCGCCGCAATACGTCCGAAATCAATCGGCGGCAACGCATCAATGATAAACTCACCGACTTTAATCTTCGGATCATATGCCTTAGCCTCACGTAAACTAAGTTGAGCCGCCTCATTTTCTTTTTCTTCACCATCTGCTATAACTTCACGATATCTGGCCAAAGAAATAGCTCCGGTCTTGCGATCAATATGAGCCCGAATATCATGTTCCATACCATATTTGGTTCGAGCCGACTTTTGAATAGCAACTTCCATTGCTACAAAAACATCTTCTTTATCAATGTTTTTCTCACGAGCTACAGTATCTGCGACCAAAACAATTCCGGGTCTGGGCATATTTTCTTTTTCTTGCATTTTTACCTCTGTAATAAAAGTTAGTCTGTTAATTGTTCTTCGGCGGCTTGCGCAAGCAAATCGTCGGTTAATAATAGTTTGGCTTTGCTGATAACCTCAAACGGCAAATTATATTCCACGCCGTCCATATCCAATTTTACCAACTCACCTTTCTCCAAGGAAATAATTTTTCCCTTAAATCTTTTGCGACCTTCAATCGGCTCCGACGTTTCAACCTTTGCCTCATATCCGACAAAACGATTGAAATGTTCAGGCTTGGTTAACGGCCGATCTATTCCCGGCGAACTTACCTCCAAAGTATATTCACCGGCTATCGGATCTTTTTCATCCAACACTGCCGAAACGGCACGACTGACTGCAGCACAATCATCGACATTCGGATTACTATGATCTTGCGGCTCAATCATAATTTGCAAAGTCGGATTCTGCACCCCGATGGTCATAATACGCACCACCTCATACCCCATATTCTCAATTACCGGAGTGAGCAGTTTTTCCAAAGGATGAGATTGCATTCATTTCTCCTAAACAAAAAGCGGAGCTTGCGGCTCCACTTTATAATAAGTTATAATTTGCTCCTCTTATAACACACAAAAAAATAAAAGCAAGATTTTTTTTAATGTTTTCAGTAATTTGTTATTAAAAACAACAAACCGCCGGTAATTTCTCACCGGCGGTCCTATTTTATCACATCCTATTTATACAAAGGACGCTTTTGATATTTGGTATGAAGCAAATGATGCGCCTTTTCGCCACCGGCCTCTCCTAAGAAATCGCTGTATAATTTCTTAATTGATTCGTTATGATGTGAAAGACGATTTGCCGCATCTTCATCTTCGCAGTTCAAACCGCGTGAACGCAACTTTCTGATCTCATCATTAATCCCCCAGGGTTTGGCAAATTTAGCACCCATAACTCTGGGCTGACCTCCGCCGGCAATACATCCGCCCGGACAAGCCATAACTTCAACAAAATGGTAAGGCAACTCTTCTCCGTTGGCTTGAGCGGTCTTAATTTCTTCCAAAACCTGCTCGGCATTACCCACACCGTTAACCACCGCTATGCGAACTTTGGTTCCCATAATATCTACCTCAGCCATTTTAACGGCATCTAAACCGACAATCGGACCAAAGCACAAATTGCCTAGCTCCTGACCGGTTATATAGAAGAAAGCCGTACGCAATGCCGCCGTCATCACACCGCCGGAGACACCGAAGATTGTAGCGGCACCGGAATATTCTCCTAACGGATTATCCGCTTCTTCTTCAGCTAATGAGGCAAAATCAATACCGTTTTGCTTAATCATCTTGGCCAATTCGCGAGTGGTAATAACCACATCAACATCTTGGTATCCCGAAGACGACATAGTCTCATCTCTTGCAATCTCCCATTTTTTGGCCGTGCAAGGCATAACTGAAACCACTTTAATTTTAGCAACATCGATTCCAAACTTTTGTGCATAATAAGTCTTGGCAATTGCCCCAACCATCTCATGCGGTGATTTACAACTTGATAAGTGCGGCAACATCTCAGGATAATATTTTTCCATATAATCCACCCAAGCCGGACAACAAGATGTAAACATCGGCAAGTTATCATTTTCCTTAAAGCGTCTTACAAACTCGGTTGCTTCTTCAATAATTGTCAAATCGGCACCGAAATTGGTATCAAACACTTTAGCAAAACCTAATTTGCGTAAAGCAGCGTAAATTTTTCCGGTCAAATTACTGCCAAAATCAAAACCGAATTCTTCACCTAAAGCAACCCTAACCGCCGGAGCTATCTGAACTACCGTAACCAACTCTTTATCTTTAAGCAAATTCCATACTTGATTTGTGGTATCGTAATCTGTAATCGCTCCGGTCGGGCAATGTGCCGCACACTGACCGCATTTAATACAAGGTGAATCACCCAGTTTGGTATCATTGGCACCGGTAATTTTGGTAGCCATACCGCGGTGCAAATAGCTCAATGCCCATACATTTTGTGTATTTTGACATATCTCGACACAACGACCGCAAACAATACATTTGGCCGGCTCCAAAACAATCGCTTTTGAAGTATCATCAACCGGCTCAGCCGAAAGAATTTTACGAATTTCTTCGCTTCTTACTCCCATTTGCGAGGCCATGTTCTGCAATTCACACTCACCGTTGCGAGCACAAGTCAAACAACTGTTGGGGTGATTACTCAAAATAAGCTCCAACACGGTCTTTCTTATTTCACCTAATTCAGCATCATTGGTAATTACTTCCATACCTTCAGCTGCCGGAGTGCAACACGAACGCATAATGCGGCCACCGACTTTAACAATGCACATACCGCACCCTGCGCTCGGATTAACATCAGGATGTTTACACAACGTGGGAATACTGATATTGGCTTTTCTTGCGGCATCTAAGATAGTTTTGCCATCTTCAACTTCAACCGGAATATTATCAATTTTTAAATTTACCATTCTTATAATCTCCTCTTATTCTTTAGCATCAACTAATTTATTGGTATATTCGTTCTCATAAAATTTGAGCGTTGATAATACCGGATTCGGTGCCGTCTGTCCCAAACCGCACAGCGAAGCTTTCTGCATCGCAAAAGCGATTCGCTTTAACAGTTCCAAATCTTTCTTTTTGCCTTTGCCGCGATTAATCTTATCTAACAAAGCCAACATTTGACGACCTCCGATTCGACACGGAGCACATTTTCCGCACGATTCGTCAACCGTAAAATCAAGATAAAACTTG
>CAMOLN010000103.1 GCA_946618745.1 uncultured Alphaproteobacteria bacterium
TGTTCATAATATCAGCATGACCGGCAGAATAAGCAGCAATGGTCCAATTATTAGTTATGAGCAAATAGATGGTGCATTGCCTACACATACACATAAGCTTAGCGAGATAACAGATATAGATACAGATCTTGTTATGGGACAACACAGTATAAGTGCGCAAAATGGTGTTTTTTCTGATGAAGTATCTGTTTCAGGCAAAGTAACAGCCGACAAGTTTGTGGGTAATGAGGCAGAAATCGATGGAGTCATAATTAATTCTTCCGGTATTAATGCAACAGGTAAAACAATTATTGCTCAAAAAGGTATTTTCAACGAGTTGGAATTAAATGGTGATTTGGATATGAAAACTAATGATATTAAGAATGTCGACACTATCGATGCCCAAACCGGTATTTTTAATCAAGTTGAAACCTCAGGATTAAGTGCTGATACTATCCATGCTCATAACGAATTTACCGTCGGCGGTAGTGATGAGCATGATGGTTATAACCGTTATTTATATGTCGGAAGTGACGGATTCGATACCACCACAACTTTATTGGTTAATCAGTCAGGTATTCGCGTCAATCCCGGTAATGACAAAAGTGGACATAAACAATTAAATTATACTGATGATGGTCTTGTGATTAATCATAATGATGTTGATAATGACGGAATTCAGTCTAGTAATAATTCTTTACAATTTGGCAATGGTTTAAGTGTTCATAATCAGGCTTATACAGGTAACACTTATAATAATGATTTTACTATTAATTATAGTGGTATGACCTTTACCTCCAATAATAGCGATAAAATACAATACAAAAATGGTAATCTGGTTGTCGGTGGTTCAGGAGCAAATGCTATAAATGACATAGGTGCAGCTACAGAGGTTGATTCATCTTATAGTTATGATGGCAATAATGTGATCATCTCTCGTGATGGTGTTATTAAGTTAGTTTCCCCGGCAGGAACTTCCGGAAATACTACAACAGAAGGTCTCGCCCATGGCTATATTCAAGCTCGCCGTTTGGTCAGCGATATACCTTTTAACCGAGGATCATTACCTGGCGGACATGCTGATGCATGGCAGGCCAAAACCAGAACTTTCGGTAACACCAGCGGATATACCCAATATCAAGTCAATCCGGCTTATACCTCGGTCATGAATGATATCAAATTGGCCACACGCGGTGGTGCACGCCTCAGTGATATTTTACCTGATTATATAAACAAAGGTATTTATATTGCTGATAACACTTTTAGGGAAAACAGTGAAACTGGTGGAATTGATGCTCTTTGGCCGGATTCCGATGTTCTTGCCAACCGACTGATAGAAATAATGAACAGCGGAACTGGCACAACCGGCGCAGGATGTCCGGAAAATGGTGTTTGCACGGCATCGCCGTGGTTGGGATTCATCCCTTATCCGCAATGCCCGCCGGCTTATGAAAGAGTTATTACCATAGAACCTTTCCGTTGGAAAATGTCGGAAATTTATAATATAGTTCTTCCTTCCGGGGCTACAAGTTATAATTTTACCATGGAAAATCCTAATGCGTTTGACTATACCGGCGGACGTAATTCCACTGGCAGTGCCACTTACGGACCGACGGGAGATTTTTACAACTTATTTAATGAGTATTCCCCGACATTTGCCGATATTGAAGCAAGGGGCTATGGTGCAGCTTATAATATGTCAACATCAGAAGTAAATGCTAACGGAGAACATTCCCATGATGTCACAGTAGGAAAAGCTCCATTGATTTTTCAGGCTAATACTTGGTTAAATACCACGATGAAAGATGTCAATTGCAAAGCTGGTGATCCTTGCGGATGGAGTGTGGTTATGGGATTTTTATACCCGATAAGCAAATACAGCGATTTGAAAAATCTTTTAGGTATTAGAGATACGGAAGGTTATGCTTGGAATCTGTTTCCGGTCGCCGAAAGAAATATGGCGGCGGTGGTACGAGTATATTGTTCATTCAACCGTCGTGACAACAGTAATCCTAGTAATCCTTGGAAATGGAATAACCAAACGGAAAAGCCTTGGCAAAGTGATAGCCCGGTTTATAGATATGACCAATTGTATCGAGCACTTCACCATACAGATGATTTCATCGATAATCATGATTACAAAGATGATGGATGGGTAAAACAAGTTAATGATCCGTCACTCGATTCGTCACTCGGATATGATGAGGCATGGTAGCCGATTGTTTTTGAAATATTAAAAACAGATGGCAAAACCTGTGGTTGAAAAAAAATAATAATATTTATTTCAATTCGCAAAAGTTCCAAACCGCAGGTTTTAACTCTTGCCAAATTTTCATCATATCTTGTGCGGTTTCGCCATGCCACGTTTCAACCGTAATCAATGGGGTTTTTCTCTCCACTCCCACCCAAGTTCCGAAAGAACCGTTAGTCTGATAGCCGATATTATCAACCAACCGATAACCGCACAGCTTGCTGAAATGTTTGGCTAATTCTTTTGCCGGTCCGTCATAATCAATCAAGTGCAAATCCGAGTGAATTGAAAGAATGCGCTTAAAATTATAATCTTGCACAAGTTTCATCATAATCTGTGTTTCAATTTCCGAAGCCGGCTCGCCCGACGACATTTCTTTAGTATGCGGATTAACACTGATCGCCGTAAAATTTTCGGTCGGATAGTTGCGGTTCAAATCAATTTCACGCCCGTTGGCTCGAGTAAATAATTTTTTACCGCTGGGGTTCAAACAAGGCAGAATATAAATATTATACGGAGAAGAAACTGTTGTGTTTTGCAGTTCTTCCAACATTTTCCTCAAGCAAAATTCCCCTTCCGGCTCATCACCGTGAAATCGTGCCACCAGTAAAATATTATCTGCCGATTTTCTTACTGGGCAGCACCATAAATCAATATCATTACCGAAAAGGTCTTTCCAAGTATTGATTTTTTTCAACATAATTATTGTCCTTTTGCTTTGTTGGCAAAATGGCGTTCGATAACGGCAATATTATTTAATACCTTAGAAAAATTGCTAATTCCGATAGAAACCGGACTTAAGCAAAACCTTGTTTTTCCGCTTCTTGATGTTGTGATATGATCAAAATCGGTAGTATGAGCAATTTTTTTGGCGCATAAAACATCTTCATGAAATTTTTTGCCGTTGATATTATTATCATTATATTCAACAATAAATTGATTATAACCGCGTTTGTGTAAGTCGGTAAAAACCTGTTTGATAAAATAGGTCCCCAATCCTTTGTTTTGTTCTTCCGGCGCCAAATATATTTGGTTTAATATCAGCGTATTCTCTGTATAATTAAAGTGTGCCGAATAATCAATTCGCCGATTTCGCGCAATTTGCCATCCGTCTAAAAATCCTCTTTCTTTCTCAACAGCTTGATAATTATCATTAATTTGCCGATAATCATCTGATATGGGATTAAGCCGCATAACACCGCAAGGTTTTTCATTATTATACAGAACATAAATAAACGGTTCTTTCCCTTCAGCTTGATTTATTGCCCAAGTTTCCAATTTTTTGATAAAAGAAACTTTGGTATATAAAGCCATTTCCGCACGAGATTTATAAGCCTTTGACAGTTGATTATAAGAACGCATATATACATCAGCCAAAGGCAAAATTTCTTTGTAAGAGCCACTGAATTTTTTAACTTCTAACATCTTATCCTCTAAAAAACTTTAATTGATCGGCATAATAATTTTTTGGTTAAATTTTGTCAAGTATATATTTGCTTTTTATCTTCTGTGTATCAGTAGTTTTTTGTTGCGTATCGTCAATTAAAATGTTACAAAAAAACAAAACACGCAAACAGGTTTTAAAAAATGAAAATTGAAGATTTAATTGATAATTTTACATTTTTCGATTCTTGGGAAGATAAATACCGCTATATAATAGAGCTTGGTGAAGAATTACCGGAATTACCCTCGGAATTTCTCACTGAAGAATGGAAGGTCAAAGGCTGCCAGTCCCAAGTATGGCTTGTTCCACAGAAAAACAGCGATGGAACCATAACTTTTTTAGGCACCAGCGATGCTATGATAGTTAAGGGTTTAATCAGTATAGTCCTCTGTATATACAGTGGCAAAACTCCGCAAGATATATTGGATATTGATATTGACAACATTTTTTCTTCACTGGGATTGCATGAACATTTGTCGCCTTCACGACGCAACGGGCTTGAGTCCATGATTGAAAAAATCAGAAATTATGCAGCCGTCATGAAATAGGGTTTAAGAGTATGAACATACATGAATATCAAGCCAAAAAGATTTTTGAAAACTTTGGAATTAAAATACCGCAAGGACAAATTGCTTATACTCCGCAAGAGGCTTTACTTGCGGCAAAAAACGTCAGTAAAAAAGGCCCTTGGGTGCTTAAAGCTCAAATTCAATCGGGAGCACGCCATTCGGGATATTTTCTGGAAAATAATGCTGGAAACATAAGTGGGGTGCAGATCGTTTATAAACGCAGTGAAATAGCTGCTGTCGCCGAGCAAATGCTGGGTAATACTTTAGTTACGATTCAAACCGGTCCGCGCGGCAAAAAAGTTAATAAAATATATGTTGAAGCTTTTCAGAAGGTCAAGGCTAATTTTTATTTAGGCTTAACCGTCAATCGTATAACTGCGGAATTGGTATTGTTGGTTGCCGATGTTCCTGATGGCAATATTATCAAAGTTGCATTGAACCATCCGGA
>CAMOLN010000104.1 GCA_946618745.1 uncultured Alphaproteobacteria bacterium
TTTTGCCGAGATTGACACACCAAAACGCGGTCGTAATTTACCTAAATTTTTAACCAGGGATGAAATAAAGAAAATTATTGAAGCGGCCCAAAATAATAATGATTTTTGTCACCAACGGACGGCCGTTATGCTCAAATTGATGTATGCCAGCGGTTTACGAGTTTCGGAATTAGTGGCTTTGCCGTTGAACTGCATCAATGCAAAACAAAATCAAATCTTAGTAAAAGGTAAAGGATCAAAAGAGAGGATTGTTCCTTTAGCGGAATCGGTTGTGGCCAGTGTCTTAAATTGGATAAAATTGCGTAATTTGTCAGCAAGTTTAAAAGAAAAGCGATTTCTTTTTCCTTCAACACGCTCTTTGAGCGGACATTTAACGAGAGATAGTTTTTATAAAAACGTAAAAAAACTGGCAATATTAGCAGGAATAGCCCCGGAAAGAGTTTCGCCGCATGTTTTGAGACATTCTTTTGCAACACATCTTCTGGAAAGCAAAGCAGATTTACGTTCCGTACAAGCAATGCTCGGACATAAAGATATTGCTACAACTCAAATATACACCCATACGACTGCTCAAGGTGTAATCAAAGAAGTATTTGAGAAACACCCTTTGAATAGGGGATTTTAATAATCATATTTCACCTTTTTTAGGAGGACGACCATACTTTGCTTCAAATTTGGCGGCATCGCGTTCATATTTTTCAGCCCGTTTTTCGGCATCACGAAATTCTTTGTGAATCTTTTTGCTGAAATTTTCTATTTTTTGACCGGTAGCATTTAATAAACCTTCTTGTGAAACGTGGTCTATACCTCCACCGAATTTTTGGGCAATTTTGCCTATAAACTTTTGCCCCGCCCCAGATAAAATTCCTCCAACTTTATCTGTGTGTATACCGGCATTTCCTTTATTTACCATATTATCGCCGAAACTTTCAATTTTTTGCCCAATGTTACTACCGAATCCTTGAACTGATGTGCGCACTTTGGTTAAAGTTCTACCCAAAGCAGTATTACCCACAGCTTTACCTAAAGCACTTTGCCGAACCCATCTTGCTCCTTTGGCCGGTAATTGTAAAAATCTTCCCGCTCCACCCATTAAACCACCTCTTTCGTGATACTTTTCTGCCGCTGCTTCACGAATCGGTTTAGTTACTTTCTTAGCTGCTCCGGTGGCCGCAGAAGCTGCCATAGTGCCAATCTTGGGAGCAATACCAAAGTTTAGTCCTCCGGCAAGTTTATTAGCTATTTTAGGAGTCTCTTTTACAAATTTAAATCCGAAAATCCCGGCAAATGTAAGTAATAAAAATCCGGCTCCACCGATACTTACGAGATTTTGAATTTGGTCGGTATCTTGTGTATTAATGGCGGTAAATAAACCGGTTAATCCACCGTTATCATTACTTTCGCTGATTGCAGTATCAACAAGTTTCAACTCAACAGCAACAACAAACGCGGTAAAAAACAGCATAAAGAATGTGTTGAGCAACATTCCTAAACCACTTTTTGAATAATTAGCAGTTATTTTAAAAGGCCATCCGGCAATCATCAATGGCAACATTGCTCCTAAAATTGCCAATTGCAATAAAGCATCTAAGAAATAAAAAGCAAATGAAATAGTTAAAATAAATGCAAAAATGAATAAGATAAGACCTAAACCCATCATTTGCAAACCATATGCTATATTATCCAAAATTTCACCGGGCCAACCCCAGCCCAACATGCGATGTCCGCCGACGCAAAATAAGCTACTTCCTATGGCTTGCATCGCAGCTAATTCTCCTTGAACTACGGTTAAAAAAGCCTCAATTTTGGGATAAAGACTGTTTTCACCAAAATAATCATCATCAACACCTGTGGAAACAATATTAATATTTATATCTCCCGGAAGAATGGCTTTTCCCATATCTACGCCACCATGCAAAATCGGTTTAATAAACAAATTGAACAAATCACTGTGATACATGAGCAATAAATAAGCAAATAAGAATTTTCCAGCTTGCACAATGATACCAGAAAGATACTTATTACCATCCTGTTTAGTGTAAGTGAAAACAATCTTTAATGATGAAAGGGCCAGCCAAACCGCAAAAGCTATTATCATCAACCTCATAAATGATTGGCTAAAATTGTCAAAAGATATTTGAGTAACGGAATTAGCGGTATCAAAAATTACTTTAGCCAACGGACAGAAAAAACATTTTTGCATATTGTTTATTTTAATGGGTAAAACCTCACATCCTTTAGCAATATTTTTACCTTCTTTTCCACTTGTGCTGTATGCTAAAGAAGTATTGTTGTCCGAATCGTAAACGAGTCTGTAACATACTTCCGTTTTCTGCCCTCCCTGATATTCGCAGAAAGGTTCTTTGGTAAGATTTATCTTGTTAAATAATATCTTTAAACTTTTTTCCGCGATAAAACCATTTTTTTCATAAGAAATGCGAACTTTAGCTCCACCAAACAAAGTGCTAGTTATTTTTCCAAAGGTTGTTGATGTCGTATCAATTTCTCTGCGGCAAAAATCTCCGGCCAGTCGGTGTAGCTCTTCGCTACTGAAACTTTCCGGTCGATTTGTTGAATTATAGGGAACACATTTTCCGGTTTCGACATAAGCCTTGCTTCCCAATCCTCTTAATCCTGTACTTGTATAGGTTGAGCAACGTATGCAAATTTGAGTTTTACGATTACATTTAGTGGTCTGATTACCGCAAAAAACTTCATCATCAAGATCATTTAATCCGCCGATATTATGCGCCTCAACGAATTCGTCGTAACTTTGAGATTCTATGCCCCATTGAGCAAATGCCCGCGAAGGCAAGATTACTCCCATTATTATTAACATGTTTAATATCAATATTTTTTTTATTATGCTCAGCATTTTACAAGTCCGTATTAAAATAACAAACTTACGTTTTTGGTATTATAACACATAAATTACTTAAAAAGTGTTACACTTTTTTGTATAATATAAAAATATCATTTTTTATATTGCTAAAAAATAAAATTGCCAAAAATCCACAAATCTGGGGATTTTTTTTTGCGACTCTTGCCAAGAGTCGCATTTTGATTTATCAAGATTGCGAGGGGTAATTTTATGCAAAAAACAGCATTTAAAGTTTTTCTATGCAGTTTTTCCGTGTCGATGCTTGCCATATCTGTGGCAAATCGAGCTTTTTTGCATACCCAAAATTATGACTACACCCCTCCGGATATCAGCGGAAAAAATATTTCTTTGTTTATAAAAGATACTGCCCCAAACAGTTATCCGGTCAAAAAAATTGATCTGAGTGTACTTGATGATGCAGTTATTACCCCTCCTGAAGAAGAAATTATTGATTTCAATGACAGTATTGTTGTGGCTGATGATCTGAATTTTCAAAATAATCTTCCTGATGAAGAATTGGCTGAAACTTTTCAAGCTGATACTGATGATGAAGATCAAAAAATTTTCCTTGCTGATGTTGTTTATTCGCAGGATAAACCTCTGGAACGGCTGACAACAGATGAAGATATTATTGACAGCCAGAAAGAAGTTATTGCAGAAAGCGACCATATTCCGGAAGTTATTGATAAACCTGTCGTTTATACTGATAATTCGGTTAAAGATCAACTTATGCTTGCAGACAACAGGTCTACAGATGATAAACCGATTGTGAACCAACCGGTAGATAGTCTTATTCCGATAATGTATGACGGAAGCTCCCAGACTTTGGCGGATATCAAGGTTGATAACCCAGACAATCTGAATAATGTGGCGATGAAAATCGGTAATGTACCGATTGAAAGCATGAATAAAGAAACATCGGACGAGACAGAAAACAGTCCCGATAAGGAAAAATGGGAACAATTGGAAGATAATCCATGGTTGGTCGCTCGTAGTAACGGTTCCAAAAAGAATAAATTTTCCGATGGAAATTTAGGAACGGCAGCTACCGAAGATATTAAAGACGTTTTGGATATTCAAAAACCCAAAAAAGGTGTTGAGGTTGCTACGGAAACAGTTAAGAATCTGGTTATTCCTTTGCCGGAAAAACTGGCAGAAGATGAAAATTTAATGCCGAAATTGGCCTACCCGGAAAGTTCATCAGATGCGAGAAAAGAAAAAGCAATGAACGCCATGTCTTTGCGGAAAGAAAAAGAAGAAAAAAAATTATTAACCGAAATTGAAGATGAAGAAGATATTTCAATGAGCCCTCCAGAAGAAGAGACATCTTCTCCTGTTGAAAAAAAAGGTTTATGGTCTTCGTTAGTATCTAAATTTTCAAACAAAACCGAAGATCTTAAAACTAAATTAGAAGATGCCGCCAATAAGGCAAAATTGAAGTTGCAAGCTCGAAAGAATATTAAGCTTGCGGCGGATAACAACCGGCGAATTTCTATTGTTCCAAAAGAGATAAGAATGTCTTTCCAACCTAATCGCGCTGAAATATCAGGGCAGACTTTGCGTTGGGTTCAAGCTTTTGCAACAAAAGCAGCCCAGGAAGAAGGTATATACCTGGAAGTAAGAGTTGACGCTACAAGGCCCAGTGTTTTGCAAAAGCGTCGCTTGAACTTGTTATATAATATTCTTACCAATAAAGGGGTAGAATATTCCAAAATCAATATTGTTTACACCTCTCGAGAACCAAACAGCTTCATTTTAAGGATGGTTGATTTAGGTGAAAATGAA
>CAMOLN010000105.1 GCA_946618745.1 uncultured Alphaproteobacteria bacterium
AAATAAGAAAAAAAAGAGTCAAACAAGCCGAAATCACTTTTTAAGGTGATTAATGCTCCTAAGATGATGATGCCGGAAATAGCATTGGATACACTCATCAAAGGTGAATGCAGAGCCGGTGTTATTTCTCGGATAGTAAAATAGCCTACAAAACAGGCTAACATAAAAATGTTAAGCAGATACCATATATCCATTTTTTTATCCTTTCATAATTACGGATTGAATTATTTCATCATTTGAATTGAGTTTGATTTGTTGTTTTTCCTGATCAAAGATATACATTAAAAAATTATAAAAGTTATTGGCCAACAGTGTGCTGGCGGCATGGGGAATTTCTCGTGATAAAGCACTGTCACCATAGATTATGCAATTTTGACAGCGGGTTATTTTTTGATCGGCAGAATTTTCGATATTACCGCCTTGAGCAGAAGCTAAATCAATTAAAACACAATGATCGGGTAAAGATTCAAGAATATCAGCAGTTATGATTTTAGGGGCGGCTGAGTGTGCCGGTGTTACAGCGGTGATGATAATGTTAACTTCATTTAATACAGAGTGAAAATCATTGATAAATTTAGCGCCAACCGATTCAGCCTGTTCTTTGACTTCTTGGTTAATATCATAGGCATATACTTTAGCTCCGAGCCTTTTAGCGGTGGCAATGGCCTGCAATCCGGCAACACCGACACCGATGATTAAAATTTTAGCGGGGGCTAAAGTTCCGGCAGAGGTTATCATAAGCGGTAAAGTTGAAGGGAGAAATCGGGCGGCTTTGAAGATTGATTGGTAGCCGGATAGATTATTTTGGGAGGAAAGAATATCAAACCCTTGAGCTTTAGAAAGTCGAGGAATTTGATTCAATGCTAAACATTTTATATTACGGGAGTTAAGCAAGGGCAAAAATTTTTTGATAATATCGTTTTGCAGGTTGCCGATTATCAAACTGTTGTTTTTAAGCAATTTAGCAAACTTGATATCAGGAGTATTGACAGTCAGCCAAATATCACATTTTTTCAAAACTTCTTCGGGGGAGGTTAAGATTTCTACACCGCTGGCAACATATTCCGAATTGCGAAAACATGATTTTAAGCCGACATTTTGTTCCATTTTAACGGAAAAACCTGCTGTTATCAGTTTTTCTGCCGTTTGCGGAGTTAAACAAGTTCGGGTTTCATGGGGAGAAGTTTCTTTGATAATTCCGATGATCATTTTTTTTGCACTTTCGTTAACTATTAAAAAACTAAGGGAGTATATAATCATTGAAAATTAATAAACAACAGAGGCAAAAATGGTAAGACTGAGCAAATTATTCGGCATTTTTTGTAAAATAGGCATATTGATGTTTGGCGGCGGCGCAGCAATGTTGCCTATTTTGAAAGCGGAAATTGTTGATAAACGTCGCTATGCATCAGCGGAAGAATTGATTGATTTGTATTCGATAAGCCAATGTACACCGGGAATTATTGCGGTTAATATTGCAACGTTTATCGGCTATAAATTGAGAGGATTAGCCGGTGCAGCAGTGGCGACATTAGGGGTAATTTTGCCGGCGGTTTTGATAATTACAGCAATAGCATCCGTTTTAACACATTTTATGGATAATCGCTATGTTATATATGCTTTTAAGGGTATCAGAATAGCAGTGGTTGCTTTGATTTTTAATGTGGTAATTGATTTAGCTCGCAGTAATCTTAAAAATTGGGGTAAAGTGGTGGTATTTGCAGTAGCATTTGTGACAATGTTATTTTTGAATTTGTCACCGGCATTATTGGTGGTGATTATGGGATGCGGTGCGATAGTTTTGGGGGAATATAAACGGAGGAAGGCTGCGAAATGATTTATTTTTGGCTTTTTTTAGAGTTTTTTAAGATAGGATTGTTTGCTATCGGCGGCGGATTGGTTACAATTCCTTTTTTGTTTGCGTTGAGCGAAAAATATGATTGGTTCAGCAGATTAGAGCTGACTAATATGATTGCGGTGGCAGAAAGCACGCCGGGACCGATTGGAGTTAATATGGCAACTTATGCCGGTTTTAATACCGGCGGGATTTTCGGAGCGGTTTTGGCGACTTTGTCATTAGTGTTGCCATCGTTTGTTATAATTATCATGGTGGCTAAGTTGATGGATAGATACAGCTGTAATATAAGGGTCCAAGAATTTTTGAGCGGAGTGCGTCCGGCAGTGATTGCTTTGATATTATGGGCAGGAGTTCCTTTGGCGCAAATAGCTTTAACTGATGAAATAAGCATAGTGATATTTGTTGCATTGTTGGCGGCAATACGCTTGTGGAAGAAAAGTCCGGTATTTTATATAGGGGTGGCGGCAATAATCGGAATAATTTTGCAGCTTTAGGCAAAAAATACTTGCAAAATGAAAATAATAAGTTTAATAAGAAGCCAGACCATACGGAGAGATGGCAGAGTGGTCGAATGCGGTTGACTCGAAATCAATTGTGCTCCTAACCGGGGTACCTAGGGTTCGAATCCCTATCTCTCCGCCAATAAAAAAAGGCCTCCTTTATGGAGGTCTTTTTTTATTGTAGAGGAAGGTCGGGATTTGAACCCTAGGGGAAAGGGTTCGACAGCAAGCTCAAGCGAGACGGGAGTATCGCGGTCGCATTAGCGATGAGCGCAGATGCGGCGAAGCCAATCCCTATCTCTCCGCCATTTACAATAAGCCCCGCTTTATGCGGGGTTTATTGTAGAAGATTAGGTAGTTTGAAATTTGCATACTAGAGAAAAGGGGAGATAGCAAGCGAAAGGTGGGCGGATGTTAGAAAACCGATGACAATAAACAAATACGGCTCGGCTTATTTGGCTAAACCTTATTCGCCGACATCCGTCCATTGACAGATGATCGGCATAATTGTTTTAGTCGCTATGCGTACGACTGTTTATTGTCATAGGGTTTCTACGCCCTAGATTTAAATCTTTCATAAAGACTTAAATCTGGAAAAAGTGTATTATAATTATTTTTACTTTTCAAGATAATTTTAAGCTTCAATTACCATGTAAGTTATATGATATGTTAAGTATTTTCTATAATATAAAGTTCTAAAGAACAGCGGTATCAAAATTCAAAAGATTGTTCAGGTAAAAATAATGGATATTTATAATCTGAGGAATTTTATTGGTAATGAGGAGCGTTGGGGGGGGGCTATAAAAATCACTTGTTGAATTTTTTTGTTTGCCAGAGATATAAAAGTTATTTACTTTTTTAGCAAAATTGTGTTTAAGTAAAAGCATAGTTAAAAAGCAAATGAGAGCGGTTGGTAATGTATACATACGCATCGTCTTATATAAGCGGATTTGAAAAGGTTATTGAAACAATATTAAAAAGTCAGATTAAAGACGTTGTTATTGTTAAACATTTGGACGGATTGATAGTTTATAAAACCAAACTTGAATTTTCTCGGTTGCAGATGTCATGTTTTAACAATACTTATCAAGTTTTGGCAATGTCGCCGACGGATATGAAACTTGCTTATGATGATGCTTTAAGGAAGTTTGCAAGTAAAATCGAATTAAATTTAACCGGAATTGCTGATAATGTTAATCTTGCAAAATATAAGTTTTTTAAAATTTTGCCATTTGACGGTAATACACCGACAGCTATAAATTTTGATATTGTTAGAAATTTGGAAAATCAGATTAAGCAAGGCCTAAATTTGAAAGTCGAATTTAAGAAACATGATTTAGACGTGGTATTGTTAAGACGGCGAGAAGGTTGGTTGTTTGTGTTGTTTAAATTGACATATAACCGGATAACCGAAAAAAAATTGGATAAAGGGGCGTTGCGTCCGGAATTGTGCAATATTATGGCTTGGATTGCCGATTTAAGGTCAACGGATATAATTATAGATCCTTTTTGCGGGTATGGGTCGATTCCTAAGGAAATAATCAAACATTTTGATTATAATATGATGTTTGCCAGTGATGCTGATGCCGGTTTGATAGAAAAACTGAAAAACGAATTCAAAAAAAACAAGAAAAATCTTTTTATTAAACAAAGAGATGCTTTGAATTTGGAATATTTTGAGACCGGGTTTTTTGATAGAATTGTCACCGATCCGCCGTGGAATTTATATAATTCTCAAAACGGCGATTTTTCGGTATTTTACGATAAAATGCTGAAAGAGTTTCAAAGAATATTAAAACCTGAAGGAATCGGGGTGATATTGATGGGAAACGTACAGGATTTTGAAAAAGCATTGGCCGGTAAGAAATTTGAGTTAACGGAAAAATATCATATTTTGGTTAACGGAAAAAAAGCCAATGTATATAAGATTGTGAGAATTTAAGAGAGTGTTGCGTGAACGGTTGTTATCTGCATATTAGGTTGATGTAGTTTTAAGGGGATAAAGTTTATGGACAAGGTTTTCAGACATTCAGCAAAGGCGATTATTATCAATGATGGTAAGTTGTTGGTGGAAAGTGTTGATTATGGGCGTGGACGTTATAGTAAATTGCCGGGGGGCGGACGAGAATGGGGTGAAACTATGGAGGAGACCGTTATTCGCGAGTGTAAAGAAGAACTTAATTTAGTGGTTAGGCCGGTGCGATTGGTTTTGGTGCGGGATTATATTGCCAAGAATCATAATCAGCCGTATGATTTAGATTGTTTTCATTTATCAGAGTTGATGTTTGAAT